>CAJONZ010000066.1 GCA_905236065.1 uncultured Bacteroidaceae bacterium
GACATTAACTGTTGGCTTTCGGCTCGTCTTTCTTCTTTGTTTTGCGGGTCAGTAACGTCACTCTCCACGAACAACTGCTGACATTGGTTCTCAGCTTCCAGAAAGGCGGGGATGCTGTCGAGCAGGTCGCCTGACAGCACATGTATCGAGCCTAAGATGTACGAAGGTTTTTCCAGTCCGCCTCCGCTGATGCGGAATATGAACTGGGCTTTGGTAGTTACGATGGCTGCCATGAAAAGCAGTGCGGTGATTAGGGTTTTCTTTTTCATTATTTCTCAGTTTATTTGTAATCCGGATTGCACTTCTTTAGGATATCACTCACGGCTGAGTGAGAATCTTGCGAAACACCCAATCATGGCTGTAGAGGAAGCCCTCGGTGTGCTGGCCGCCGTCGTAGAAAGTCTGGGTTGTGAAACGTAATCGCGCTCATTGATAGTCACAACCGTTATCTGTGTATTTTGTATTGTTATCTTTGCCATATTGTCTGCCGTATTGCATACTTTGCGCTGCAAAGTTACTGAATTTTCATCAAAGCAGAGCTGGAATGACAGACTTTAACATGGAGCTGTGCCCCGTTTTCTCAAAAATGAGCGAAAATGACATACCAGACTTTTGGCTTTGAATTATTAACCGCCATTGAATCCCAGATACTTAGTACATCCGAGATACAACGATGGTACAAGAACCCAGGTTTTAGCCGATTATCGAACTATCGGCAAAGCCTTAAAATGACCTTCTATTGTCAGCCAGACTTATCAAACGGCAAAATGGCTCAAAATTAAAGGTTAAATAATCTTAACGAAATGTTAAATATTGCACACCTTAGAAGGCTGATTTTGCTCTGCAAAACTCTAAGATTTCCAATTTTTTGCTATTGCACTTTTTTGTACCGTTTAATTTTGGTAGTATCGTATTTCTATCTGTGTTTCAGTTACTTGTAAAATCCTAAAATACTTCCACATGAAATTCAATGCCGACAAGTCGCTGATGAACATCGAGACGAATGCAGGAAAGATATACGTCTATAAGCGTGCTATACAGCCCCTGCCAATGTAACCACTTGTTCACTTATCCGTAAACCAGAACCATCAAGTGGTGGTGGAGGCGGCAGTGGCGGATATACACCACCTTTCTATCCTGTACAACCGACCTATCCGCAAGGAGGTTATGGTGTCAGTGGAACAACAAGCAATGGTGGTTCTGTAGGTGGTTCAACAGGAAGCAACCGCAGAACTGAAAAACAAACACCAACTCGTCAGCCTCAAAGGAAATGGTGCCGTAACTGTGGAGGAAGTGGAAAGTGTCGTATCTGCAATGGAACGGGATGGGTGCATCGTATAGGAATTGGTCATGACAGTTATTGCTCGTCGTGTCCTAACCATAGCGGGCGCTGCTCTTCGTGTAACGGAAGAGGTGAATGGTATGAATAATCATCAAAAAAAACTACGGAGTCAAGGAGCCTTGGGAGTTTTGGCTTCGCATGGCGAAGCAGAACTTTTCTGAAAATCACGCAGAACTCTATCGGAGATGACGCAGAACTCTATTGATTTGAAGAGTTCTGCGTTGTCTTTTGTAGAGTACTGCGTGAAATTGGAAAGAGTTCTGTGTGAGGATAAAGAAAGTCCCTCAGCCTGCCGGAGCGGGTTGAGGGACAGAAAGTTATATGGTTTTTGTTAAGGTATGCAGGGGAAAGGCAGGTTATTTCTGCTGCTCTGCCTTGTAGATTTCGATGAGCTTGGTGATGTCGGAGATGGTGAACTTGCCGTCGCCGTCGAGGTCGTAGCGGCTGTCATCACCTGACTGCTGGTTGGCGATGTACTCGGCGTAAGCCTCCTGAGAAACGAAGTGGAGGGTAGCGTTGAGGAGTACGTACTTCCGATTGGCCAGGAAGGCGAAGCTGGCATGGTAGTCCTTGCCCTCTTCGGCACGGTAGCTACGGGTGTATTTGGTCGTGGTGCCGTCACCGTTATCCCAATCCCAGACGATGTTCTGGTAGTTGGTTTCGGGAGCACGCTTCTTGATGCCTGTGCCAGAGCCGGGAACCTCGGAGGGTTCGTCGGGGTCATAGTCGCGCCAGTAGTCGTAGAAGTAGTAGAAGACGGAGTCTTGTGTCTGGCTGAGTTTGATGCCATAGACGGCGGGGTAGGGGTTGTGGCCCAGGAGGCCATAGACACCGCCGCCGGCGTTTCCGCTCCATACGGTGAAGCCTTCATCGGCATCGTGCCAGCCATCGAAGGGGTCGATGTAGTTGGGGTTGTAGGAACCGTTGGGGTTGAGTCCGTAGGTCTCTACGTCCGACATGTCGTTGACGCCCAGTGCCTGACAGATGGCGAGGGTGTCGATGAGTGAGTAGGTTTTCTGCCACTCCTGGTCAACGATGGAGAGCGACATGGTGCCTTCCACCTCGATGGTCTTTACCAGTTCCGGGCCATTGATGGTGAAGGAGATGGTGTAGGAGTCAGAGTTCTGGGAAAGTGTGTCGGTGGTGTAGGTGGCGATGTTGGCCTGTGCCAGTGCGGCACCTGTGGTCACGATTTTATATTTGTGGCCTTCCACCCACGGATAGTCGAAGCTGACGGCTGTGCTCATTTGTGCGGAGGCGGAGGTGTGGATGGGTTCTGTGGCATCATCGACATAGAGGTCGTAGCTGACGGCTATCATGTGGAAGAAGGTGAGGGTGTAGTTCGCCGGGTTGGGGTAGGTGAGCACGATGCCCTCGATGTTGAGGTCGGTGATGTCTTCATAGACACGTCCGTCGTTGATGTTCCAAGTGGCTGTGCCCCACTGGAAATCCACGGCGCTTGCATTGAAAATGGTGGCAAGCGTCAGGAAGAGAGTGAGTAAGTTTTTTTTCATGATTCTATGTTTTTTTACGGTTGATGCGGCAAAGTTAGGATTTTTTCAGGAAGGAACATCATTTTTCTGGTTTTTTCTTTGTCGGACGGCCTCAAAAAGTAGGATGGCGGCACTGACGGAGACGTTGAGGGAGTCGAGACGACCCAGCATGGGGATGCGGATGTGGGCGTCGGCGGCTTGTCGCCATTGCTGGGTGAGGCCGGTCGATTCGGTGCCCATGACGATGGCGGTGCCTTGGGTCATGGGGGTGTCGTAGTAGGGAAGGGAGTCCTGCAGTTGGGCGGTCAGAATCTGTATGCCGTTGTCTTTCAGGAAGCGGATGCAGGCCTCGGAGGTGCAGGCCACGCAGGACACGGTGAAGATGGCGCCGATGCTGCTGCGGATGAGGTTGGGGTTGTAGAGGTCGGTGAGGGGGTCACAGACGATGACGGCGTCGGCTCCGGCTGCGTCGGCACTGCGCAGGATGGCTCCTAAGTTGCCGGGTTTCTCCACGCTTTCCAACACGATGATGAGTGGGTTGCGGGGCAGTTGCAGGTCGCTGAGTTGCCGTCTGGGGGTCTTGACGAGGGCAATGATGCCTTCGGTGCTGCCACGGTAGGCTATTTTTTCATAGACGGGGGCGCTGACCTCGTAGGTGGCATAGGTGGATTGGATGGGTTGAATGGGGGAGGTGAGGAGGGAGGGACAGTAAAAAACGCTGTCGATTTCCAGTCCAGCATCGATGCAGTGCTGGAGTTCGCGCTGGCCTTCGACCACGAAAAGACCCTGCGCCCTTCGTTTGCTGGATTTTTGCTGAAGGGCGAGCAGGGTCTTGACCTTGGGATTTTGTGTGCTGGTGATGAGCATCCGTTTGATTTTTAGCTTTTAACTCTCTCAGCAATGGTACATCATGCCAACCACCTTGGTGGCTAACCATGTGGGGAGCAGGCGGCTACCCAGGCATTCGAGGTCGGAAAGGAAGTCGCTGGTGTAGTAGAGGCTGGGACACTTCGTGGTGCAAGCCTTGACTACCTGCTTGGCACAGCTTGCGGCTGTGAGTCCGTTTTCCTCGTCGTGCTCCATCTGCTGGATGGCAGCCTGCATGTTGGGATAGACGTCACTGCCAGCCAGGTCAGTGCGTCGTGCAGCTCCGAAGCCAGTCTTCACGTCACCGGGCTGTACGCAGCTGACCACCAACTGGTAGGCTTTCAGTTCGTTCTTCAGCGAGAAGGCAAACGAATTGATGGCAGCCTTCGTGGCTGAATACATGGCCTGGAAGGGAATGCCGAAGACGGCGGCCATCGAGCTGACGAAGACGATGCGTCCGCGTTCCTTGCCGTTGACGATGGCCTGGCGGCGCATGAGGGGCAGGGCGGCCTGTACCACACGGATGGGGCCGTAGGTGTTCACGTCGAACTGCCTTTGCATCTCTTCCTCCTTGGTGAACTCAATGGAGCCAGCCACGCCCATGCCGGCACAGAGCACCAGTACGTCGATGCGTCCGTCGGCCTGGGCAATCTGCTGAATGGCAGCGTCGATGGTTTCACGTCGGGTCACGTCGCAGGCAATGTGGGTGACGCCTTCCTGAGGCTTGTCGCTGCGGGAAAGGTCATAGACTTTGTAGCCCTTGTCGGCCATTTGTCGGGCCGTTTCGCGTCCGATACCCGACGAGGCTCCTGTGATGACTGCTATTTTCATGTTATGACTGGTGGTTTTGTTTGAATGCTTCGATGCGTTCCTTGAACAAGGGCTCTTGTTCCTTCTGGAAGAACGACGTGCAGATGCGCACACCCTGTTCGTTGCTGCCCATCGTGTCGAGCGGGAAGACGGCGATGCCGTAGTACATCAGCTCGCGGGTAAGCTGAAGGTCGTTCATGCCGGGATATTGCACCGTGAAGTAGAAACCGTCGGCCAACGGAGCACCGAGGTCGTTGTCATAGACCAGGTAGAAGCCGTTGGCAAGCAGGACCTCCTTCATGAACTTGGCCCTGCGACCATACTCCCGCACGTCGGCCAGGAAGTTGTAGCTGCCGTCGCAAGCGGCCTCCATCAGGGCGGCCATGGCGTGTTGTACGCTGTGGGTCGTTCCGCTGGAGAGTGTGTACATCAGGCGGTTGCAGAAGAAGTTGCCAAACTCGCCCACGCCGAAGTTTGCTTGCAGGGCAGGATAGACGCGGTGGTAGAGTTTGTTGGAGATGCAAGCCACGCCGATGCGCTGTCCGGCGTAGGAGAAAGCCTTCGAACCGGAGACTGCAAGGATGTAGTTGTCGGTGTAGCGGGCAATGGTAGCCTGGAAGGGTGCCTCAAAGGGGTGGGAGAGGTCGCGGCGGAAGTCCATGGCGAAGTAGGCCAGGTCTTCCAGCACGATGAGGTCGTATTTATCTACCAGCTGGGCGATGCCTTTCAGCTCCTCCTCGTTGAAGCAGACCCACGACGGGTTGTTCGGGTTGGAATAGACGATGCCGCAGATGTTGCCGGCAGCAAGAATCTCGTCCAACTTCTTGACCAAAGCCTTGCCACGGAAGTCGTGAATGTCCAGGCCGATGTGTTTCAGACCGATGACGTCGCACTGTGTGGTCTGCACCGGGAAGCCCGGATGGATGAACAGTACGGTGTCCTTTTCGGGCATGGCATGGTGCCAGGCCGTGAACGTGGCGAAGGTTCCCTGCATACTGCCCGTGGTGGGGATGCAGCACAGCGGGTCGATGTCGATGCCGATGAAGGCTTTCACGAAACGAGCCGCCGCATTCTTGATGCGAGGGATGCCGCCGTTGGGTGGATAGATGGTGGCACAGCCGTTGGCCAGTGCCTCCTGCTCGGCCTTGAGGGCTATCTCGGAGGGTTGCAGGCCGGGTACGCCCATCTCCAGGTGGATGACGGGCTGGCCGGTTTTCTCTTCCAAAATACGGGAAAGAGATTGAATGTCACGGATGGTTGCTTGTGAAAAGTCACCGAGTGCCATGCTGTCGATGGCTGCGGTGACTACATTATAATCTAAAGGTGTATTCATATTTTATTTATTTCCAATCTGTCAGGATGGTTCGCTTGTCGAGTACATGCTTTGCCTTGCCTGTAGAACGTTCGATGTTGCCTGGCTCCTTGATGTGGATGTTGGGCTTGATGCCCACCATGGAGACGATGCGGTCGTAGAGCGGCTTGATGAACGGCATCTGCTTGGCCGGGTTGGGCGAGAAGTATTCGGCACGCAGTTCGACATCGAGGTCGAAGGTGTCTTCGTTGTTCTTGCGATCCACCGTGATGAAGTACTGCGGCGTAAATACAGGGAACTCCGTCAGGATGGTCTCTATCTGCGACGGGAAGACGTTCACGCCACGGATGATAAGCATATCGTCTGAACGGCCCAAAATCTTTCCAAGCCTTACGGTGGTGCGTCCACATTCACATGGCTCGTAAATCAGGTGGGTAAGGTCGCGTGTGCGGTAGCGGAGGATAGGCATGGCTTCCTTGCACAGCGAGGTGAACACCAACTCACCCTCTTCACCGGGCTCCACGGGCTCCAGTGTTTCCGGGTTGATGATTTCAGGATAGAACATATCCTCAGCCACGTGTGTGCCGTTCTGGAACTGACATTCACCGCCCACACCCGGGCCACACATCTCTGTCAGTCCGTAAATGTCGATAGCCTTGATGTGCAGTTTCTTCTCCAACTCTCGGCGGATGCCCCATGTCCAAGGCTCTGCGCCAAAGAAGCCCACGCGCAGTTTCAGGTCCTCGGCCTTGACATCTGGACTTTGCTCTATCACCTCGGCCAAGTGTAGGGCATACGAAGGGGTGCAGCAAAGTGCCGTCGTGCCAAAGTCTTTCATCAGCATAATCTGTTTGGCAGAGTTACCAGCGGAGATAGGTAACTGGATGGCTCCACGTGCGGCGGCTCCGTCGTGTGCACCTAATCCACCCGTGAACAAGCCATATCCGTAAGCCACCTGTATGACATCGCCAGGCCCCACATCACCTACGGCCATTACACGGGCCACGCACTCTGCCCACATCTTCAGGTCGTTCTCCGTGTAGGTGCCGACAACAGGCTTGCCTGTAGTACCTGATGAGGCATGGATACGGCGGATTTCGCTCTGGGGAACAGCCTGCAGACCGAACGGATATTCATCACGCAGGTCGTGCTTCGTTGTAAACGGCAGCTTGTAGATGTCGTCAATGCCCTTGATGTCCTCGGGCTTTACCCCCATCTTGTCCATCTTCTTGCGATAGAAGGGCACATTCTCGTAACAAGTTTTTACGGTCTTAATCAGTCTCTCAGACTGTAACTTGCGCATAGACTCTCTGTCCATGCACTCCATTTCAGGATTGTGAATCATGTGTGTGTTTAATTAAGTATTTGTGTGAATTATTTAGCAGCCTCCACACCCTTGTCGAAGGCTTTCAGATTGGCTTGGACAATGTCGTCGCCTTTGCGGGCAAAGACGGTGGCGATGGCTTGGCGCAGCTGTTCCACGGTGACAATCTCGATGAAGGGGGCGGCCATGCCTAACAATACCATGTTGGCACCACGGGCATTGCCTGCGTCCTTAGCCACGCTCTCTATGTCGAGTTTTACGACGGAAGGAAGAGCATCCAACTCTGCCATCAAGGCAGCCTCGTCGGGATAGTTTGGAATGTTGACGAAAGGTTTACTGCTGGTCACGATGGTGCCCGTCTTGGCGAGGTAAGGGAGATAGCGCAGCGACTCCATGGGTTCCATCGAGATTACCACATCCGTGGCGCCCTGCGGAATCAGGTCGGAATAGATGGGCTCAGTAGAGAGGCGCAGGTTGGACTGTACGTCACCGCCGCGTTGGCTCATTCCGTGTACCTCTGCTTGTTTCAAGTTGATGCCAGCCACTGTAGCGGCTTCTCCGATAATGGTCGCGATGGAGAGGATGCCTTGTCCTCCCACACCGCAAAGTATGATGTCTTTCTTCATTTTTTTGCCTCCTTTGCTCTTTCCCTTGCGTGACGTGCTGCCGTCTGGATGCACTCACGACGAGGAATAATCACTGAAACTCCCTTGTACTCAATCTCTTCTTTTAAGATGCGGGTGATTTCCGGCATGTTCTTAGGCAGTGGAACCACCACGCGCACATGCTCAGGCTCCACACCCAGTCCCAGGCAGATAGCCTCAAACTTGTTCGTGCCCGCAGAGTCCTGTCCGCCCGTCATGCCTGTGGTCAAGTTGTCGCTGATGACCACGGTGATGTTCGACTTGTCGTTGACAGCATCCAAGAGACCTGTCATGCCACTGTGGGTGAAGGTCGAGTCGCCGATGATGGCAACCGCAGGGAACAATCCTGCGTCGGCAGCTCCCTTGGCCATGGTGATGCTGGCACCCATATCGACACAACTGCTGAGTGCCTTGAATGGGGGCAGCGCACCGAGGGTGTAACAGCCGATATCTCCAAACACGCGGTAGTCGGGGTATTCAGCCAGCACCTGGTTCAGTGCCGTATAGACATCGCGGTGGCCGCAACCCTGACAGAGCTGAGGAGGACGACCTGCGAGGTTCTTGGCATTGTCGAAGGCTGGTCCAGCTGGCTTACCAAGTGCCTTGGCCACACAGTCTGGAGTCAACTCACCCGTGCGTGGCAGGTCGCCTGTCAGACGTCCCTTGATGGGGTAGTCAGCGCCTACCATGCCGGCAATCGCCTCTTCCACGACGGGTTGTCCGTCCTCTACGACGAGGAGAGACTCATGCTCATCGGCAAATGCCCGAATGACCTTGGGAGAGAGTGGATATTGAGAGACCTTCAGAATGTCTGCCTCATCGCCCACGTTCTCTTTCACGTAGTTGTAGCCGATGCCACAGGCGATGATGCCAACCTTCTGACCTGTTGTTTCCTTCTTGTTGTAGGCAGAGGTTTCGCTGGCTTTCTCAAACTCGGCCTGTTTGCCGAGCAAATCGACATACTTCTTGCGAGCAATACCTGGCAGGAGCACCCACTGGTCGGTGCTGGGGTTGAGCGCATTCTCGTTGCTCAATTCGCCCACCTCCACGGCAGCACGGCTGTGTGCCAAACGGGTCACGATGCGCAGCAGCACAGGCACCTTCATGCTCTCGGAGAGTTCGAAAGCGCTGCTGACCATATCGTATGCCTCCTGCTGGTTCGATGGTTCAAACACAGGGATGAGGGCGAACTTGCCATAGAAACGGCTGTCCTGTTCGTTCTGTGAGGAGTGCATGGATGGGTCGTCGGCAGCCAGCACGATGAGGCCACCGTTTACACCTGTAATGGCACTGTTCACAAACGCATCCGCACAAACATTCATACCCACGTGCTTCATGCACACCAACGCACGTTTGCCGGCATACGACATACCCAACGCAGCCTCCATGGCCGTCTTCTCGTTCGTACACCAGCGGCTGTGAACGCCCCGCGCCCTTGCGGTGGCATCCGCCTGAATAAACTCAGTGATTTCGGTCGAAGGCGTTCCCGGATAGGCATACACACCGCTCAGTCCGGCGTGGATAGCACCCAGCGCAATCGCCTCGTCGCCTAAAAGAAGTTTTTTCATATCTGTCTTTGTCTAATTAGAAAAATGTCAACTGTAAACATCAAATGTGAGGCACACATCAAACTGGGCAAACCACAACCTCGTGGTTGCCCAATTCCGCACGACCGCAAAAACACCTCCCCTTTCGGGGGCTTTTTTGCTACGTGAAACCTCTTGGCCGCTTTCGTGGGCCACGTTCCACGCCGGAGGTCTCCTGTGCGGCCACCTTTTCATCCAGCGTCAGGGCGTTCCACCAACTGCTACATGCAGGGTAGGGCCTGCCTGACAGCTGTTCCTTTGTGGCGACCGACATGGCCGACCACCATTTCTCCATATCAACCTCTGTTTTCATAAATCAGTGTCATCAGATGGAAAGAAACATGAATGAGCGGCGAAATTACGGACTTTTAGCCACATAACCAAGCGAAACCCGAAAAAACAGCCCTGAGCGGCGAAAACTCCCCCTCAAATAGGCAAAATATGCTCAAAACATAAGCGCGAAACTCACGCAGAGTGCTATTTGGAAAAGCGTTCAGCACGTTTTTCGAGCCTGTTCGATGTGATTTCCCAATGCGTGGCAGACCCTGAAGCGATAGGTCGGGTCTGGGGGCGAAAAAAGCGGGTGGGGACGAGGATATTTGAGAAAAGGACGTAAATTTTTCATTTTTCACTTTTCCCTTTTCATTTTATTCCGTATCTTTGCCCCAAATTGTAAAAATAGGTATAGATTTAAAGAGTAGAAAATGAACGTTCTTGAACTTTCTGAACAAGAGATTAACCGCCGCAATAATTTGCAGGCGCTGAAGGATATGGGTATCGAGCCTTATCCGGCTGCGATGTATCCCACCAACGCTTTCTCCGTTGATATTATAAATGAGTTCCAAGACCCGGAGGTGGATGCCGAGGGCAATCCCATTACACCACTGCGTGAGGTCTGCGTCGCCGGACGCATGATGAGCCGCAGTGTGATGGGCAAGGCCGGCTTCATGAAGTTGCAGGACTCGAAGGGCAGGATTCAGGTATATGTGAAACGGGATGACATCTGCCCGGATGAGAATAAGGATTTGTATAACCAGGTGTTCAAGAAGTTGCTTGACCTGGGCGACTTCATCGGTGTGAAGGGCTTTGTGTTCCGCACCCAGACCGGTGAGATTTCCATCCATGCCAAGGAGTTGAAGGTGCTGGCCAAGAGCCTGAAACCGCTGCCTGTGGTCAAGGAAAAGGACGGACAGGTGTTCGATGCATTTGAAGACCCGGAGTTGCGCTATCGTCAGCGATATGTGGATTTGATTGTGAACAACGGTGTGAAGGACACGTTCCTGAAACGGGCTACCATCCTGCGCACGATGCGTCAGGTGTTTGACGAGGCGGGGTTCACGGAAGTGGAGACGCCCATCCTGCAACAGATTGCCGGTGGTGCGAGTGCCCGTCCGTTCATTACGCACCACAATGCGCTGAACGTGGATTTGTATCTGCGTATTGCAACGGAATTGTACTTGAAGCGCCTGATTGTGGGTGGCTTCGAGGGTGTGTATGAGATTGGCCGCAATTTCCGCAACGAAGGCATGGACCGCAGCCACAACCCCGAATTTACTTGCATGGAGCTGTATGTGGCCTACAAGGACTATAACTGGATGATGGGCTTCACCGAGCAGTTGCTGGAGAAGATTTGCGTGGCCGTGAACGGTACGACGGAGGTGAAGGTGGGCGACAACATCGTCAGCTTCAAGGCTCCGTATCGTCGTCTGCCCATCTTGGAGGCCATCAAGGAAAAGACAGGTTTTGACTGCGAAGGCAAGACGGAGGAGGAAATCCGTTCGTTCTGCAAGGAGAAAGGCATGGAGGTGGACGATACGATGGGCAAGGGCAAGCTGATTGATGAATTGTTTGGTGAGTTCTGCGAGGGTACGTTCATTCAGCCTACGTTCATCATCGACTATCCAGTGGAGATGTCGCCGCTGACGAAGATGCACCGCTCGAAGCCCGGTCTGACCGAACGTTTTGAATTGATGGTAAACGGTAAGGAATTGGCCAATGCCTATTCGGAGCTGAACGACCCCATCGATCAAGAGGAGCGTTTCGTGGAGCAGATGAAGCTGGCCGACAAAGGCGACGACGAGGCGATGGTCATAGACCACGACTTCCTGCGGGCTTTGCAGTATGGTATGCCGCCGACGAGTGGTATCGGTATCGGCATCGACCGTTTGGCCATCCTGATGACGGGACAGCCGACGATTCAGGAAGTGTTGCTGTTCCCGACGATGAAGCCGGAGAAGAAGGCACCAAGGGATTCCGCCGAGAAATTCATGAAATTGGGCTTCAGCGAGGACATTGTGCCGGTGCTCTATAAGCTGGGCTATAACCTGGTGAGCGACCTGGAGGATGTGGGTGCGCAGAAGTTGCAGCAGCAGATGGGCGACATCATCAAGAAGTATAAGCTGGAGATTCAGAAGCCGAGTGTGGACGAACTGACCAGCATCGTTGAGAAAGTTAAAAGTGAAAATGAATAGTGAAAATTCTGAATGACCATAGGATGTGAACGTCCTGTGTGGAAGCTTTGATTTTCACTGATTCAGTTTTTCCTTTTTTCACTTAAAATATATCATTATGCAGTTTAAGAGTACGGGTAGAGTGGCAGTGCTTGGTGGCGGTAGTTGGGCTACGGCTATTGCCAAGATTGTGATGTACCACGAGGAGCATATCAGTTGGTATATGCGGCGTGACGACCGTATTGAGGATTTCAAGCGGTTGCACCATAACCCCGCTTATCTGACGGGCTTGCATTTCGATGTCGATAGAATCACATTTTCAAGTGACATTAACGAGGTGGTGAAGAATAACGACACACTGATATTTGTCATTCCATCACCTTACGTGAAAAACCACCTGAAGAAGTTGAAGACGAACATGCGGGAGAAGATGGTGGTGACGGCTATCAAGGGTATCGTACCCGAAGAATCGCTGACCGTGAGCCGCTATTTCGAGAAGGTGTTCAACATCCCAGAGGAGCAGATGGCTTGCATTGGCGGGCCCAGCCATGCGGAGGAGGTGGCGTTGGACAGGCTCTGCTACCTGACTGTGGGTTGCCGCGACCTGGAGAATGCACAGGTTGTGGCCGACTTATTTGCCAACAAGTATGTAAAGACGAGTGTGAGCGACGACATCGAGGGTATTGAGTATTCGTCGGTGCTGAAGAATGTCTATGCCATTGCAGCGGGACTGTGCCACGGACTGAAGATGGGCGATAACTTCCAGGCGGTGTTGGCAAGCAATGCCGTTCAGGAGATGAAGCGTTTCCTGAATGCCGTTCAGCCGGACGAGAAGCGTCGGGTGTCGTCGAGTGCCTATCTGGGTGACCTGTTAGTGACGATGTACTCCAATTTCTCTCGTAATCGTGTGTTTGGAACCATGATTGGGCAGGGCTATTCCGTAAAGACCGCCCAACTGGAGATGGAGATGATTGCAGAGGGATATTACGGTACGAACTGTATGAAGATTCTGAACAAGAAGTATCATGTCAGTATGCCAATTCTGGATGCTGTATATAATATATTGTACGAACGCATCAATCCGGCTGTGGAAATCAAGATATTGAGCGACAGCCTGAGGTGATGAGAGAATAAAACCTACAAACTTAAAATAACTATGCAGATTAACATTGCAAAAGCGCAGCAGTTCTTGGCTGCTGGTGCGATTGAGGCTTTGGAGCCTCAGGTGAAGGCTGCTCAGGTTGCCCTTGAGCAGGGAACATGTCCGGGTAATGATTTTCTGGGATGGTTGCATCTGCCCAGCTCCATTACTTCTGAGTTTATTGCGGAAATCAATGCAACGGCAAAGGTGTTGCAGGACAACTGCGAGGCTGTGGTTGTGGCCGGTATCGGCGGCAGCTATTTAGGTGCCCGCATGGTGATTGACGCATTGTCCAACACGTTCGGATGGCTCCAGCCGTCGAAGATGCCACGCATTCTTTTTGCCGGAAACAACATCGGTGAGGATTATCTCTCTGAGATGATTGCCTACTTGAAGACTGTGAACTTTGGTGTTATCAACATCTCGAAGTCAGGAACGACAACAGAGACGGCTATTACGTTCCGTCTGCTGAAGAAGATGTGTGAGGACCAGCGTGGCAAGGAAATGGCAAAGAAGGTGATTGTGGCTATTACTGACGCCAAGAAGGGTGCTGCTCGTACCACAGCTGACAAGGAAGGCTACAAGAGTTTCATCATCCCAGACAACGTGGGTGGCCGTTTCTCCGTGCTCACTCCGGTGGGTCTGTTGCCCATCGCTGTGGCAGGCTTCGACATCGCTGCCTTGGTGAAGGGTGCTCAGGACATGGAGGCTCAGTGCGACGTGAACGCTCCGACTGATAACAATCCGGCTGCTATTTATGCTGCCGTGCGCAATGCTATTTACCAGAGTGGCAAGAAGATAGAGATTATGGCTAACTACCAGCCCAAACTTCATAACCTGGGCGAGTGGTGGAAGCAGCTGTACGGTGAGAGTGAAGGTAAAGACGGAAAGGGCATCTTCCCTGCATCCGTCGATTTGACGACCGATTTGCACTCAATGGGTCAGTGGATTCAGGACGGCGAACGTACCATCTTTGAGACCGTCATCTCGGTGGAGAATCCGAACAGTTGCCTGCAGGTTCCTTCCGATGCAGAGAACCTGGATGGCCTGAACTTCCTGGCTGGAAAGCGGATTGACCAGGTGAACAAGATGGCCGAGCTGGGTACACAGTTGGCTCATGTCGATGGCGGCGTGCCTAACATCAAGATTTCCATTGAGAAACTTGACGAGTACAACATTGGCCAGCTCATCTACTTCTTTGAGAAGGGTTGTGGTATCTCTGGCCTGATTCTGGGTGTGAACCCCTTCAATCAGCCGGGTGTTGAGGCTTACAAGAAAAACATGTTCGCCCTGCTCAACAAGCCTGGTTACGAGGCTGAAAGCAAGGCGATTCAGGAAAGGCTGAAGTAAATAGAAAAAGATTCTCCCTCCGTGTGGGGGGAGAATCTGCTTTGGTTCATTCATGGTTGAGCATTCTTTGCTCAGCCATTTTTTCGTATTTGGTGCCAGGTTGACCGTAGTTGGCGTAGGGATAGATGCTGATGCCGCCACGGGGAACAAAGAAGCCTGTCACCTCGATGTATTTCGGTGCCATCAGTTTGATGAGGTCTTTCATGATGACATTGACGCAATCCTCATGGAAACCGCCGTGGTTGCGGAAGGAGAAGAGGTAGAGTTTCAGCGATTTGCTCTCGACCATGCGTTGGTCGGGCAGGTAGCTAATGCGGATTTCCCCGAAATCGGGCTGCCCAGTGATGGGACAGAGGGTGGTGAATTCGGGACAGTTGAACCGTACCCAATAGTCGTTTTCGGGGTGCATGTTTTGGAATGTCTCCAGTACGCTTGGGTCGTACTCCTGACTGTAGTCTATTTTCTTTCCAAGTGCTTGCAGTCCCTCGTTTTTTCGTTCGTTCGTCATTTCTTTTACGGCTTTTGTTTTTTTGTTAAGTTGCAAAGATAGGCAATTTAGAGTTAAAAGTTAAAAGTTAAAAGTTAAAAAAACAAGTTTTGGGGTATTTTGTCTGTTTGTAAATCGCCAAATGGTAAATAATCCTTATCTTTGTCCTTAAAATGATAAAAGACAAAAAGATTATGATTACAGGCATTGATTGTTTTATACCTTATATCGACGAGGAAACCACAGGGAATATCGTCGGGCAACTTCGCAGGGAGCAGACGGTGGGGCAGATTTTCATACTCACCCAAGGCGATAGGCAACCTCAGGGTGGAAAGGGTTGCGAAATGTTGACTGTCCGATCATTGGGCAGTTCGGATTTGTTGCAGAAGATTGCCGAACGGACGCAGGGCGAGTACGTGCTTTTTCTTCAGCCCAAGTATGTTGAATTTGGCTACCGTGCCATCCAGCGGTTGGTGGATGTGGCAAGGAATGTGGGAGCGGCCATGCTTTATGCCGACCACAGCAGTGAGCAAAACGGAAAGGTCGTGGCAGCTCCCGTCAACGACCTGTACGACGGTAGCATCCGGAACGATTTTGATTTTGGCCCGGTGCAATTGTTTGCGGCAAAGTCCGTCAAGGACTTTGTTCGGGAGAATGCTGGCAGCGACTGGCGGTTTGCGGCCTGGTATGCCTTCCAACTTTATCTGCTTCGTCAGCGAAACGTGGCTCCCGTCTTCCATCTTCAAGAGAATCTCTACACCGAACATGAAGTGGATTTGCGCCGAAGTGGTGAGAAACAGTTTGACTATGTGGATCCTCGGAACCGAGAGGCACAGATTGAGTACGAGCAGGTTTGTACCGAGCATCTGAAACAAATCGGGGCCTACATCCCGTCGGACGCTGTTTCGCCTATAAATATAAATAATGTGTCGTTTGCCAAGGAAGCCTCGGTCATTATTCCAGTGCGTAACCGTGTTCGGACAATTGCTGATGCCGTGCGTTCGGCATTGTCGCAGCAGGCAGACTTCAACTTCAACGTCATCGTCGTGGATAATCATTCGACCGACGGAACCACGGAGATTGTGGAAAAACTCAGTACAGAGGACGATAGGTGCATCTTGATAAAGCCGGAACGGACAGACTTGGGCATTGGCGGTTGTTGGTCGCTGGCGGTGAACGATGAACGGTGCGGACGTTTTGCTGTACAGCTGGACAGCGATGACCTTTACAGTGGCACCGACACGTTGCAACGGATTGTCAACCTGTTCTATGCAGAGCAGTGCGCCATGGTCATAGGCAGTTACCGCATGTGTAATTTCCAGTTGGAGACCCTTCCTCCTGGTATCATAGACCACAAAGAATGGACGGAGGAAAACGGACGGAACAATGCGTTGCGTATCAACGGATTGGGTGCCCCACGTGCCTTCTTCACGCCCTTGCTTCGAGAGATAGGCATTCCCAACACTTCTTACGGAGAGGACTATGCCCTCGGACTGGCTTTTTCCCGACTATACCGTATTGGCAGAATCTATGATGAATTGTATCTTTGCCGCCGTTGGGAGGGCAACAGCGATGCGGCATTGACACCCGAACAGGTCAACAAAAACAACCGATACAAGGACGGTCTGCGTACCATTGAGATACGGAAACGTCAACAACTGAACAAAGAACGAAACTGAAAATGGAAGGCGTAAACGATTTTTTCAACCGTCAACTCATGGTTTGGCCGGAGGCTGCCCAGCGGTATCGGGATTTGTCGGTCGTTCAGCAAAAGGCATTCACAGCCGGAAATGTTCAACTCCTTGCCCAGTGGAATCCCCAGCGGATGGTTTCGACCGGGGCAAAGATTGATGCCAAGACCCTGCAGAAACGCCCTTGTTTCCTTTGCGGGGAGAACCGTCCCAAGGAGCAGACATCCTTTCCCGTGGCCGAAGGTTACGAGTTATTATTGAACCCGTTCCCTATTCTGCCAGTGCATTTCACCTTGCCGAAAACCAGGCATACGCCGCAGTCCATTCCTGACAATTATCTTGACATGATGCAACTGACCGAGCGGCTTGCTGACCAGTTGGTTTTCTACAATGGCCCCCGCTGTGGTGCCTCGGCTCCCGACCACATGCACTTTCAGGCTGGTGCAAGGGGCATTGTCCCTTTGGAACGTGATTGGGACGCACTGTACCGTCCTCAACTTCATCCTGTTCTTTTGAACTCCGTTGAAGATGGGGACATTTATTACCTCTCGACTTACGTATGCCCGGTTCTTGCCATCATCACTCCAAACGTTGCCGCCAACGCCGCACTTTTCAGTAAGATTTATTCGCTGTTACCAACTGATGTTGACGGTGGCGAGCCCATGATGAACATCTTAGCTTTTATGCAGAAGGATGCAGGCAGGGACTTTCTTGTCAGTCTTATTCTTCCGCGTCGGAAACACCGCCCCGACTGCTATTTCCGGGAGGGCGACGAGCAACTGATGGTTAGCCCTGGAGCCATTGACATGGGCGGTATGCTCATCACGCCCCGTGAGGCGGATTTCCGTCGGATGGACGCTTCGTTGGCCACAGCCATTCTTCAGGAATGCGCCTGCACTTTTGATTCGGCGGAAGCCTTCATTGAAAAAATCAGGAATATGCGATGAACCAGCCCATTGTTCGTGTTGGAATTGTGGTAGCCCAGCAGATTCACTTCTCTTTCCACGGAAACTATACTGTTGAGCATCAGCCAGACGTTCGACTGTCTCAAGCTGTTGAGACAGTTACGGCCACCCCCGTCGGCTTTGTTTGGCGGGGCAAGACATACCGTCAGCTTACTTTTGTTCCGGCGGAGGAGGAAGTGTGCAGCTTCTCTTTGTTTGACGTCACCATTGGCATCAACTTCCATTGGGAACGAAAGGAGACACAGACTTTCCGGGGCACACTTCGTCTCCTTCCGATGGACGGAAAAGTCTGTGCCGTCAATCTGTTGCCTGTTGAGCAATACCTTGCCAGCGTCATTTCCAGCGAGATGTCTTCCACGGCTTCCCTCGAATTTCTCAAGGCCCATGCCGTCATTTCCCGCAGTTGGCTGTTGGCACAACTCAACCATGCCACGCCTACCCTCCGTTCCGCTACCCCGTCCTCATCTTCACAGCTATATATCAAGTGGTACGATCACGACGACCACAGCTTGTTCGACGTCTGTGCCGACGACCATTGCCAGCGTTATCAAGGCATCACCAAGGTAAGCAATCCAAATGCCTACGAGGCTGTCTGTCAGACTTTTGGCCAAGTGCTTACTTGCGGAGACGAACTTTGCGATGCCCGTTTCTCCAAATGTTGTGGTGGTGTGTTGGAAGAATTCCAAACCTGTTGGGCCGACACGCCAAAGCCTTATTTGGTGTCAAAGCCCGATTGGTTGGACGACCTGCGTACTGCCAATGTTCGGGATGCTTTCTGCAACACCACCGACCCACGGATACTTTCACAAGTACTTAACAACTTCGACCAGGAAACCACCGACTTCTATCGTTGGACCGTGCGTTACACCGTCGCTCAACTCAGCAGCCTCGTTGCGTCGAAATCGGGCATGGACTTCGGGGAAATCCTCGACCTCATTCCCGTTCAGCGTGGCCCTTCGGGGCGCATCTCTCTTCTGAAGATTGTCGGAACACGCCGCATCCTGACCGTCGGGAAAGAGTTGGAAATACGCCGTTGGCTCAGTCCCACTCACCTTTATTCCTCAGCTTTTGAGGTGGAGAAAACTCCCGAAGCCTTCATCCTTCATGGCAAGGGCTGGGGCCACGGTGTCGGATTCTGCCAGATTGGAGCCGCCGTCATGGGCACCCTCGGTTTCCGTTACGATGAAATACTGACTCATTATTATCCCCACACAGCACTGAAAAAACAATGGTAAAAGGTAAATGGAAGACCCCTTGGCTGTGGATACCCAGCCTGAGTGCCGCAGTGGAAATACCCACGGCAGTCGTTACTTTTGTCTCCCTGCTCATGTTTTTGCAGTTCGGACTCAGTGACACGTGGGCTTCCCTGCTATGCGCCTTGCTGTTTCTTCCTTCCATCCTCAAGCCCCGCCTGAGACCTCTCCTGCTCAAGGCCGGAAACTTCAAGCGAAACATCCATTTGTCCGAGGCTTTCCTTTTTTGTATCCTCATTGCCATTGCCCTCTACATCAACTATTTCCCCGTCAATCCATTCCTGCTCTTTGCCCTGTTGTTGCTTGTGTCTTTCCTTTGTTCCGTCCATGAACAGTTGGCACAGCTTTACTACGACCGTATGCTCCCCAATCTTCAGCAACGGCTCTACGACAAGACCCGCATTTTCGCCTCACAGACTACGGTCATCCTCACCTACGGTATTCTCATCATCAGTGTTGGATTTCTTGAAATCTTTTTCCGTAGTGTCCGCAAGGCGTGGGCCATGGAAAGTTATCTGGTGGCGGGAGCATTCCTCCTCTTTGCCTTGATGAATCTTTTGGTCATGCAGCCGCCACGGGGTTACAGGCGTCCGAAAGCTCTTAAAACATCGGAGAAAGCGTCTGCTTCCCAGAACACTTCCACACGTCTGTCCGTCCTGCTGCCTTTTGCCCTCTTGATGTTGCCCCAGGCACTCATGTTCAACACCCGTGTCTTCTTTCTCTTGGCCGATCCCGCAGAGGGTGGACTGGGCTGCTCCGTTCAGGATGTCGGTTTTGCGCAGGGCACCATCGGCGTGATTGCCTTCTCCGTCGGCCTTCTTTTGGGACGGTTGCTTCGTGCCTACTATGGTGAGACCCGCACCTTTTGGTGGTTGGCCATTCCCCTGACGATTTCCCCGCTTTTCTACATGCTCATGTCGCAATTTCCACCGATAGACCAGCTGACTCTCATTTGCTGCATGACCTTCCTTGCCCAGTTCTGTTTCGGGTTTGGTCTCAACCTTTGCAACCCCTTTGCGAAGTCCATTTTCGGCGAAGGCAGCCCCACCAACATAAAGCCCCGAACCCCGCTGGTAGCTCTTGTCATGCTCCTGCCCATGGCCCTTTCCGGCTGGCTCGAAACCCTTATCGGCTTCAAAGCTTTTTTCCTGCTTGACATCTGCCTTGCTCCCCTCATTTGGTTCATCGTTCATCGTAAATTTTCAAACATAGCAAGCACTTCGCAAACTTAGATTTTTCATTTTTTCACTTTTCTTTTTTCTCTTATGAAAGTTTCCAATAGTATTCCTTGGCTTTGGGTTCCCACCCTCTATCTTTCCGAGTCGCTTCCTTTCTCTGCCGTGATGCTTATCTCTGTCATCATGTTCAAAGAATTTGGACTGAGCGACGCACAAATCACACTCTACACTGGTTGGCTCGGTCTGCCATGGGTCATCAAGCCCTTGTGGAGTCCCATCATCGACGGAATGCGCACCAAACGTTGGTGGATTCTGACGACCCAGTTCCTGATGGGTGCAGGCCTTGCCTTGGTGGCCTTTACCCTGCCAACTGCTTTCTGGCTGCAAGGCTCCCTGGCCCTTTTCATGCTGATAGCCTTCGCCAGTGCCACCCACGATATTTCTGCCGACGGCTTCTATATCTTGGGGCTTTCCGACCACGACCAGGAATTTTTCGTCGGTGTGCGAAACACTTTCTACCGCATCGGCATGGTCATCGGACAGGGCGGTCTGGTCATGCTGGTCGGCAAGATGCAGGAAGGTTTCTTTGGCCCCTCGTGTACCTCGGTGGCTTCCTCCTGGGCCGTGGCCTTCATCCTTTTGGGCGTGGTGATGCTCTTGTTGGGAGCCTACCATAGTGTCCTGTTGCCAAAGGTGGAGAAGGTTGCCGATGAGGAGGGGGAGCGTACCGATGTGCTGACAGATTTCTATCTGACTCTCAAATCCTTCTTCACTCGTCCCCACATCATTTCAGCCCTCTTCTTCATCCTCTTGTTCCGTTTGCCCGAAGGACTGCTCACGAAGATTGTACCCCTTTTCCTCACCCGTACCACGGAAGAAGGCGGCTTGGCCTTGAGCGACGTGGATTTCGGACTCATCTACGGCACATTGGGCGTCATCGGACTTCTTTTGGGCGGCATTGTCGGCGGCTGGGCCGTCTCCCGCTGGGGCTTGAAGCGTTGCCTGTGGCCCTTGGTGCTTTGTATTACTTTGCCCGATGCCGTCTATGTCTATCTGAGCTACTACCCTACCGAAAGCCTATGGCTGATAGGCACTTGCGTCTGTGTGGAGCAAATCGGTTACGGACTCGGTTTTGCGGCCTACACCCTTTTCCTTGTCACCTTCTCACGAGGCGAACGCAGCACCAGCGTCTTCAGCATCTGCACTGCCGGCCAGTACCTCGGTGGTGTCATGCTTCCCGGCATGGTTTCCGGCTTCATTTCTGACAGTCTTGGCTATCAGCAGTTCTTCCTCCTCATCATGTTGCTCTGCCTCGTCACCTTCGCCGTCACCGCTTTCGTGAAGATTGATGCCCCAACGACGAATAAGTAATAGCATTCTTTACGCTTCAGTATCTTTTAAATGATTATCCGCTATTGTACCCCCAGGACGCTGAAGGCGTCTCCGCTCCGTAACCGTAGGTCGGAACGACCTGCGGATGGGATGCAA
>CAJONZ010000067.1 GCA_905236065.1 uncultured Bacteroidaceae bacterium
CTCTTCCCATCCCGAACAGAGAAGTTAAGCCCGGGCGCGCCGATGGTACTGCGCCGCAATGCGGGAGAGTAGGCCGCCGCCTTCTTGAGGGTCCTCCCTGGAACGTGAAAGTTCCGGGGAGGGCTTTTTTTGTGCCTTCCTGTTGGTTTGATGGGGTTAATGGGTTTGATGGGGTTAATGGGCAGAGTAATTTTTGTGTTGTTTTTGATTATGTTCAAGATAAAATTCTTACCTTTGTGACGAATTTATTGAATAAGCAACCTTAACCTTGTATTGATAACGATATTAACCTATTGATTATGCGAAGAATTTTTTCGTTTTTTGCGTTGTTGTTTCTCTGTGGGGGAATGACAAGGGCTACCGATGTTGTGTGGTTTGACGGACAGCGGTCTGTTTCTTACTCTGTAGAGGGTAAGACTTCGCCTGTGGTGGATATA
This sequence comes from uncultured Bacteroidaceae bacterium, assembly GCA_905236065.1. Taxonomy (GTDB): domain Bacteria; phylum Bacteroidota; class Bacteroidia; order Bacteroidales; family Bacteroidaceae; genus Minthosoma. The sequence continues at coordinate 438 of CAJONZ010000067.1, forward strand.
GCATTAGAGATGTTTGCAGGCGACATGCAGTTGGTGACGGGACGGCGGGCGGAGGCTCGGCGTTCTGGCGGAACCATTCATGTTTATCAGTTGGACAAAATGAACAGTGTAGCCCATAAGAGATTAAAAAAGGCAGGGGTGCCAGTGGATGAGTTGTGTAAGCAGTTGGATGCCTTTTACGTGGCTCCATCGGATGGCCATATTTGGGTCGTCGGACAGAATGGCCGTGGATGTGCCTACGGCATTTTGGAACTGTCTCGCATGGCAGGAGTGTCGCCCTGGGTTTGGTGGGGCGACGTGAAGCCAGAGCAACGTCAGAGGTTGACGATGGCCGAGGATTTCAAGACTTTGCAGGCACCTTCGGTTGCTTATCGTGGCATTTTCATCAATGACGAGGACTGGTCTTTGCGTAATTGGGCATGGAAGACTTTTGACCCCCATGAGCTGTTTGGCCGAATGGGACCGAAGACCTATAAGGAGATTTTCAAGTTGTTGCTTCGTTTGCGTGCGAATGCCATCTGGCCGGGAATGCACACGGGTACGCCTGGATTTTTCACTATTCCTGGTAACAAAGAGATAGCCGACTCTTGTGGTATTCTCATTGGCACGAGCCATTGTGAGCCCTTGCTGCGCAACAACGTGGCAGAGTGGGACCACTCGGTGCGTGGCGATTATAATTACATAACCAACCGTGACGAGGTGCAGAAGTATTGGTCAGAGCGCCTGCAACAGGTGGCTGGTTCAGAGGAGCTTTTCACGATAGGAATGCGTGGCATCCATGATGGTTCGATGGAAGGCGTGAAGACGAAAGAAGAGAAACTGAACGGTTTGCAGCAAGTGATTGACGACCAGCGGAAACTGCTTGGAAAGTACATCAACAAGGATGTAACGAAAGTTCCGCAAGTGTTTATTCCCTACAAAGAAGTTTTGGAGATTTTGGAGAGCGGTCTGCGGGTGCCTGAGGATGTGACGCTAATGTGGTGCGACGATAACTATGGCTATATGACCCGCCTCAGTGATGCAGAACAGCAGAAACGTTCGGGTGGAGCCGGCGTGTATTACCACCTCAGCTACTGGGGACGTCCGCACGACTATATGTGGCTGACAACCACACAGCCAGGCCTGATTTACTCGGAGATGAAGGCTGCCTACGACCACCATGCCCGCCAGCTTTGGATTGTCAATGTACATGACCCCAAGGTGGCCGCTTACGACTTGGAGTTTTTCCTTGACATGGCATGGAATATCAACAGCATACAGCCACAGGGCATCTATCAACATCTGGAGCGTTGGCTCTGTACGCAGTTTGGTGAAGAAGCAGGAAAACGGCTTGCTCCTGCCATGCGTGAGTTCTACCGTCTATGCGCCATTCGCAAGCCGGAATTTATGGGGTGGACACAGGTGGAACTCGACAAGAAAATCTATCCGCGGGGACGTTCGCAGGTCATCGACACCGAGTTCTCCGAAGAGGCGTTTGGTAACGAGCTGGAGCGCTACTTGGCCGACTATGCCGCTGTGTGCAGGACTGTCTGCGAAGTGGAGCAGACGATTCGTCCTGAACTGAGAGATGCTTTCTTTGCACATGTGAAATACCCTGTTCTGACTGCTAATGCAATGGCTGTGAAGATGTTGGAGGCCCAGAAGGCTCGTTCCCGCTATTTGGGACAGACTGATAAGGCGATGGAGGGCCGCGAGGACTATATGCTGCAAGCTGCGGCCCGCTCCATGCAGGCTTATCGGGAGATTCAGCAGTTGACCAATTATTATAATAATGTGTTGGCTGGCGGAAAGTGGAAAGGGATTATGAACATGATGCCGCGTGACCTGAATGTGTTCAACCCGCCCATTCTGCCTTATATGCCGGCAGAAGATGATGCGTTCAAGGCCGGAAGCTATACCGCCCGTCTGGCAGTGGCGGATGCCGTGGTCAGGAATGCTTGTCAGTATCAGTCTGCCACGGTTGACGTACAGCCTATCCAGCTGTTGGGGCACTCGATGAATGCCGTGCCGATCCCCAAGGGAGGCGAAATGGTGTATGAGTTTGAGACATCGCAAGCGGGCGATGCCGTGCTTTATACAGCCATGATTCCCACACAACCCAATGATAAGGGCGACCTGCGCTATCAAGTCTCTCTTGACGGTCAGGCCCCCGTCGTTATCTCCCTGAAAGAGAAATTCCGTTCTGAATTCTGGAAAAAAAGTGTGCTTCGCGGTCAGGCGTTGAAAGAGACACCCGTGAAAGTGGGCAAGGGCAAGCACATCCTGAAAGTCAAAGCCCATGATGACCATGTGATTTTTGACCAGTGGATGCTTGACTTCAAGCCTGGGCGTAAGTTCTATGTCATTCCCGTTGTTCCATCCTATTAAGATAAGGGCAAGACGAAAAAGTTCCTGTTGATATTCCTCCTGTCCAGCCTGACGATTGTTGCGATGCAGGCGCAGGTGGGTGATGCCTTCAAAGGCATCTGGCCTGTTACAGACTATGTACAGATGAAAAGCTTGAACGGGGAATGGCGGCTGAAAGTGACGAAGGGTGTAAGTGCAGAGAAGAGTGTGCCCGAAGCCGACCATACCTGGGGCACGATACCGGTGCCAGGCTGTTGGGAACCGTATGGATTCTGTGAGCCGCGATACAACTATCCCGATTCATTGACAGGCTTTTACCGCACTGAGTTTATTGTGCCTACAGAGTGGAAGGGGCAGCAAGTCATTATTCGATTCGACGGCGTGTTGCGTGGTTACGACCTCTGGCTCAACGACCAACTGGTGGGCACATGGGAGAGTGGTTATAACACCTGCCTTTTCGACCTCACACCTTATCTGTCGAAAAAAGCTTTTAAGGGCGAGCCCCAACGGTTGGCCATGCGTGTCTATAGTCATTTCAAAGGTTACGAGTTTGACTGCTTCGACGATTGGGCCACGATGGGCATCTTCCGCGACGTGACTCTTTTCACCGTGCCGAAGACGCATCTTTCCGATTTGACTGTAATCACAAAGATGAATGGCGAAGTGACGGTGAAGGCAGAAGTGGTCAATGCGACGCCAAAGACAACGGTCGATTATGCCATTTTTGACGCACAAGGCCGTCTCGTATCGACGGGTGGCAAGATTGAGCACCCGCACCTCTGGACGGCAGAGACTCCTTATTTGTATAAGTTACGCCTCTGCGTGAAGGAGAAGGGAAGAACGCTTCAGACCTTTGAACAGAAAATAGGCATCCGGGAACTATCCATTGACGGGAATGTATTGAAGGTGAACGGAAAACCCGTTAAGTTGCGTGGCGTGAATGCCCACAGCACCGACCCCTCTACCGTGAAGGTCATCAGTGACTCCCTCACTCTGAAGGACATGCACCTGATGAAGGAAGCCTCGGTCAACTATATGCGCCTTTCCCACTATCCCCGCGAACCGCGTTTCTACGAGCTGGCCGATTCGCTGGGCTTTTATCTGGTGGATGAGGTTCCCTTTGGTTTTGGCGACAAGCACCTCAGCAGCCGTAGCTATCAAGACATCCTGAAAACCCGTGCCTTGGCCACAGTGAGCCGTGACAAGAACCATCCTTCCGTCATCGTCTGGAGTGTGGGCAACGAGAATCCCCTGCCACAGACTTGTGTGGAGGTGGGCGAATATGTCGGTGAGTTGGATGCCAGCCGTCCTTACTGCTTCCCGCAGGTGGGCAGTTATTTCCGTAAATTCTTTGAAGGCGAAAAGGCCAAGGGCTTCCCCTCTGGGGCTCCTGTCTATGCCCCTCATTATCCTACCACTGGGCAGATTGGCGGTTTCTATCAGCATCTGGACCGACCGGTCATCTTCACCGAGTATTGCCACACGCTGGGCATCTCTTTTGAAGACCACGACCGTCAATGGGAAATCATTGAGCGCACACCTGGCATTGCCGGCGGTAGCGTCTGGGAATGGGCCGACCAGGGAATGCCTTTCACTCATAAAGGCGGTGGCAGCAAGTGGCGCACCGACGGTAGCGAACGCGACCAACGGGTGTTCACGACGATGGATGGCGGCTTTGAGATGAAGGGAAACTTCGGTACGGACGGCCTGCTCTATGCCGACCGCACCCCGCTTCCCAACTACTATGAGCTACAGCACAACTATGCCCGCGCCTTTGTCTCCTGTGTCGAGGGCAATCAGTTGAACATCATCAACCGTTTCGACTTTCTCAACCTGAAGGACAACGTTACCTTCCATTGGCTGCTGACGAACGACCGCGACACCCTGATGCGCGGAGCCTTCAGCCCCGACTGTCCGCCTCGCAGTTCTGTGCCCTATACCTTGGAGTTGCCAAGGCAAAAGGGGCTTTCGCTGCTTCATTTCCGTTTGGAAGATGCCCAGGGGCACACGTTCCTCCATCAGTCGTTTGCGTTGAACAAGCCGGAAATCCTATGGACAGGCACCGGTGACCCAATGTCGCTCATTCAGGCCGGCCCACTTGTGCGCACGGGACGCAAGCCCACAATGGCCGAGCGTATCACCCAGAAGGGACGCTTGCCACAGAAATACCTGCTCCCGCTCAACAGCAACGAGGTGAAGGCCGACGTGCAGGGCAATCCCCTTGAAGGCGGTCTGGAAGTCAGTTTCGTCCTTACCCCCGACACAGCCGACGTGTTCCGCTCCGAGCTGGGCCTCGCTTATCTGCTCGCCCCGTCCCTCGACCGTGTGCAGTGGCTGGGCCAAGGCCCCTTCGCTTCCTATCCCGGTCGTCGTCAGGCATGTCGCTATGGCCTGTGGGCCAAGCACATGGACGACCTCTATTTTGAGGGAAACCATGGGGGCGTGGATGCCGCCTTCTTTAGCGACAAGGATGGCAACGGCCTCCTTGTCGTGGGCGACTCGCTCAGTTTGAACTATGAACAGACCGACCGTGGCATCGTGTTGACCGTCAATGCCGCCGTCAGCGGTCAGGGTCCCAAATTTGCCAAGACCGCTTTCAACGCATGGAAGCCGGGCATGGAACCCGTGGGTGCCTCTTTTCGCCTCTATCGCATCGAGGGCAGCAATCCTCCTTCGGCCCTGCGCCGTCTCTTTGTCCCTGCCTACACAGTGCCTGCTCCCTTCCATCCCTTTGAAACCCAGTACGACACCTATCTCCTACGCTATGCTGACATTGCCCCTCGGTGAGCAAGGGCCAAACTCGCAGGAATAGTTGTTTGAAAAATCACGCAGAACTCTATCGGAGATGACGCAGAACTCTATTCGATTTCACGCAGTACTCTATTCACGAAAAGAGTTCTGCGTGAAAACTTGTTTGCAAGTTCTTCACGATGAGTCAGAAAACCAGCGAGAGCAGCGGAATGGTGAGCACGGAGAGGAGGGTGGTGATGAAGGTCACTTCGGTGATGAGGGTGGTGTCGTGGCCGGATTTCAGGCAGAGGATGGTGCCGTAGGTGGCGACGGGCATGGCGATGATGACCGTGTTGATGTTGACGACCAGGGAGGAGAAGCCGAGTGCCGAGGCCAGGTAATAGAGGCCGAGCGGGATGAGGAACAGGCGGAACACGGTGGTGAGCCAGACGGTGCGGCTGCCCAGCATCATCCGGGCGGACAGGCGCGACATGGATGAGCCGATAATCAGCAGGGCAGCCGGTACGGTGATGCTGCCTATCATGGTGAGCGGCGCACTGATGACGTTAGGGATGTTGTCGATGCGCAGGGCCATGATGAGCATGGCGAGGTAGGTGGCGAGCATGGGAGAGGTGAAAAGAACGGAAACAATCCCTTTCCCCTGGTCCTTCGCCTTGGAGGAGGAGCGGGGCTTGAGCGGGGCCTGCGTTACCAGCATGGTTCCCACGGTGAACACAAAGAACGTGTTGACCACGTTCAGGATGGCGGCATAGAACACGGCTTCGTGCCCGAAGATGGAATCGACGATGGGGTAGCCGATGAAGCCCACGTTGCCGAACATCAGGGCAAAGCCTACGATGCCTTCCTGTTCCTTGCGGCGGGTCAGCAGGCGGGGCAACCACACCGCCACTGCCGTCAGCAGGATGTAGGTGAGGAGGCTGATGCCCAACAGCGGGAGAATCAGGTCGCGGTTGGGCAACGTGCCGGTCATGGTGGAGGACAGAATCAGTGCCGGGCAGGTGATGTCAATCACCACGTTGGAGAGTTTGCGGTCGAACTCTCCGCCCATGTAGCCCAACTTTCCAGCCACGAATCCCACGATGACGATGAAGAACAGCGTCATCATGATGGTGAGATTTTCCATATACGACTATAAATCGTTGTACATCATGCCGGCTTTCAGGGTGTCAGCCATTTCCGCTCCGCAGAAGTGCGTCACGATGTCGTAGCCCAGCTGGAGTGCGGCGGCAGGGCCTTTGCCTGTGAAGAAGAGGCCGTCCTGCTCCGTGAGCGCTGCCGTGTAGTTCGCTCCCGTGAGGAATTTCTCAAAGCCAGGGTAGCAGGTGACGTCCTTTCCTGCGAGGATGCCGAGGTTGCCATAAACCATCGGTGCGGCGCAGATGGCGGCCAAAGGCTTGCCGGCCTTGTAGTGCTGCATGATGGCCTGGCAGAGCGGCTCGCAGTCGTTCAGGTTTTGTGCACCGGGCATTCCGCCAGGCAGGAACAGCATGTCGGCATCGGCATAGTCGCCCGTGGAAAACAGCGTGTCGGCAATCACTTTCACGCCGTGGGCACCTTCTACGACTTCGGTGGGCATGATGCTCACGGTGGTTACTTCCAGTCCGGCCCTGCGGCAGACATCAATGACGGCGAGGGCTTCGACCTCCTCAAAACCGTCGGCAAGGAATGCGTAAATCATATTTATGCTAAAATTGAATGTTAAAGAAAGATTTTGTGCAAAAGTACGAACTTTTTTTGAAAAGGTTTTTGGCAAGGAAAAGATATTTTCTGAAAAATCACGCTTTTGTAAATCAAAACCTGTATCTTTGCAAACAAAACATTGATTGCATGGATAAGAAATTGAAGTTTGCCCTCTTTGGCAATTTGTATCAGGAGCGTAAGGCGGCGGCAGTGCAGAAGTTCCTTGCCGTGGCGCAGGCGCACGAGGCCGACCTGGCCATGACGGAGCAGTTTTACACCTTTTTGCGGGACGGCTTGCAGATTGAGGTGCCCGCCTGTGAATTGATTACGGATGATGATTTCACGGCGGACTATGCGGTCTGCATGGGAGGCGACGGTACTTTTCTCGACGTGGCCAGCCGTGTGGGCAACAAGCAGATACCGATTATCGGCTTCAACACGGGCCGGCTGGGCTTTCTGGCTCGCTTCTCTCCCGAACGGATTGAGGAGACGATAGCGGATATTTACGCGGGGAACTACGACGTGGTGGCGCACAGCGTGATTCAGTTGTCGTGCGAAGACATGGAGTTGAAGGGCTATCCCTTTGCCCTGAACGAGATTGCCATCCTAAAGCATGACATCTCCTCCATGATTACGATTCATACCGACATCAATGGTGAGCATCTGACGACCTATCAGGCCGACGGTCTGATTGTGGGTACGCCGACGGGCAGTACGGCTTATTCACTCAGCGTGGGCGGGCCCATCATCGTGCCGCAGTCGGACACGATTTGCCTGACGCCCGTGGCACCCCATTCACTGAACATGCGTCCCATCGTGCTTTGCGACAATTCGGAGATTACCCTGCGGGTGGAAAGTCGTTCGGGCAATTTCCTGATTTCGCTCGACGGACGCAGCCAAAGCTATCCCGACAACGTGCGCTTGCACATCAAGAAGGCGCCTTACGTGGTGAACGTAGTAAAACGCCCCGGACAAAGTTTCTTCTCCACCCTGCGTAAGAAGATGATGTGGGGAGCCGACAGAAGGGGGTGAAAATGAAGAATGAAAAATGAAGAATGAAGAATTTGCTGCCGCCATCCCATTTCCTCCCCTATAGGGGGGAGGTTAGGAGGGGGGCTGAAGGCAACGGTGAAATGAGGATAAACAAGACGAAATATTCGACGGGCACGATTGTCCGGTGGCTGTGGAGCCATCACAAGGGTTGCCGTGTGCAGGCGGTGATGAACGCGCTGATCGGTCTGGCGCTGGTGGGCTTCGGCCTGCTGGCGGTCGATACCGTGAGGCGGGTGACGGATATTGCCACGGGTGCCCGTGAAGGCAGCATCGGGTGGATGGCGGCCCTGTTGGGCACAGTCTTCCTCATCGAAATGTTGCTGCACATCCTTTCCACCTGGATTGCGGCGGTGCTGGGTGTCAGGACGCAGAACCTGATGCAGCAGGCTTTCTTCAAGCGGTTGCTGAAAGGGCAGTGGAGTGGGGTAGAGAAGTACCACAGCGGCGATGTGCTGAACCGCCTGTTCTCCGACGTGGGCGACATTGTGGGTCTGATGACCGAGGTGATTCCCTCCACGTTGATTGTGGTGGTGCAGTTCGTGGCCTCGTTCGTCTATCTCTATGTGATGGACTCGACGCTGGCCCTGATTCTGGTGGCGGTCTCCCCGGTTTTCATTGTCTTGTCGCGGGTCTATTTCACGAGGATGCGCCGCATCGTGCGGCATGTGAAGGACTCCAATTCGGCCATTCAGTCCATCATTCAGGAAAGCGTTCAGCACAAGATGGTCATCAAGACGTTGGAGCGCACGGAGACGATGGTCGATAGGCTGGAGAGGCGGCAGGGCCTGTTGCGTAAGCAAATCAAGACACGTGCCCGGTTCAGCATCTTGTCGAAGTCGTTCGTGAACATCGGTTTTGCGGGTGCCTACCTGATAGCCCTGATGTGGGGACTGTTCCAGTTGCAGGACGGACTCATCACGGTGGGCGTATTGATAGCCTTCACCCAGTTGGTCAACCGCATCCAGCGTCCCTTGCTCGACATGGCGCGGCTGTTGCCCATGTTTGTCAGTTCCTTCACCAGTGCCGAGCGTCTGATGGAGTTGGAAGAACTGCCGATGGAGCAGGAGGAGGAGCCTTTGGCCTTGCCCGGAGCGGTGGGCTTGCGGTTCGAGCATGTCGATTTCAGCTATAAGCCGCAGGCGGGCCGCAGCGGGCGCACCGTGATTCACGATTTCAGCCACGATTTCCGTCCCGGCTCGTTTACGGCCATCCTGGGTGAGACGGGTGCGGGAAAAACCACGCTCATCCGCATGATATTGGCTCTGATAGAGCCTACGGCTGGAAAAGCCACGATTTACAATACCCCGGTGGCATCCTCGGGAGAGGTAGCTGGGGAGTACAGACTCTCGCCTGCGGTGCGCAACAATTTCTCGTACATTCCACAGGGGAACACGCTCTTCTCTGGCAGCATCCGTGAAAACCTGCTGTTGGGAAACCCGCTGGTCACGGAGGAGCAGATGCAGGAAGCCCTGCGTTTGTCGAAGGCCGATTTCGTCTTCAACTTGCCACAAGGGCTGGAAACGAAATGCAGCGAGCAGGGTGGTGGCCTTTCGGAGGGGCAGGCCCAGCGCATTGCTATTGCCCGGGCCCTGTTGCGTCCCTGCAAGGTGCTGTTGCTCGACGAGGCTACCTCTGCGCTCGACATGCAGACGGAGCAGGAGCTGTTGCAGAATCTGAAGGCCCGCTTTGCCGACAGTACCATCATTTTCGTGACGCACCGTCTGGCTGTCACCGATTTTACGACCGATACCATCACCTTGACACGTAATGCATGACCCCTTACTCCTAACCCATGACAAAAGCCGACATAGATTTTTTCATTGACAAGTACGAGAAAGAGTTCCGTACTCTGAACGAGCTGCGCTGGTTTTTTATTTTTCTGGTTGTAGCTGTGACCGTTTTATGTTTTTATTTCTTTGTCTGGCTTACTTCAAATCATCATATAAAAGCGGAATTTGAACTTTATCTTTTCTGTATTTTCGTCTTTATTATAGCATGGAAATTCTTAGGGGTTATTCTATCTCGGAAATACAAGAAGGATATATTGAGAAATATCAGTTCTTTTTATAATTTTCCGCTTGATTATCAGATTGATAAAGGCTTGGATGCGAGTGTGTTTGAGAGAGCGGGCATCGTGCCGGGAAAGGTGAAGGACTTGAAGTATAGGCGTGAGGATATGTTTTTTGGTAACACCAAAGGGGTGACCTATGCTTTGAGCGAATTTGCTTTTACGAAAGAGGAAGGGTCTGGAAAGCATAAAAAGACAACTACGCTGCTTGAAGGCACAGCCATGTTGTTTGAACTACCTGTGAGAATCCCTGAACCTGTCAAAATAGGAACGAGGCGAACGAGGCTTTGGGAAAATGATGTCATATTGAGCGAAAGGGAATCTTTCTTTTCTGCAGATTTCTGGAATCTGTTCTCTGTGACTAAATCCAAAGACATACATCGTTATTTGTTTACTCCTGATTTGCAAAGGCTGTTTGTTGAGTGTGCGAACAATTTGCGAGAATTATGCGATGAGCATGATGTCACATTTATCTTCAAGGATAATTTCCTGCTGATGTATGTGGGAACGACCCGTAACCGCTTTGAGATGAAGTTACTGAGCAAGGGTGCCCAAGCCATGGCACGTGCTGACCTTCTGTTCCTTTTTTCTTGTTTCTTGTTGGCGAAAAACGTAGATGTTATTTTGAAAGCCTGTGAGCAGGTGCGGGATATAAAAGTTTTGGACGCATTGGCTTCTCGGTCGGTTTCTGCCGGACAACCGATATTGGAAGAGGAGGAGGAAGCTGACGAAGAGGATGTGGATGAGCCGATAGAAGATGAATTGATAGAGGATGAGCCGATAGAAGAGGGACTGATAGAGGATGAGGCTGTGCAAATAGGGGATATGGAGGAGCAGGCGGAAGAGCCCCTGTTCTCGCCTGCCGACGATTCTGCAGCCATTCATTTTATGATGAATGTAGGTGGTTTGGTTTGTGCGGGAATCGTGCTATTCTTCTGCTATCGCACATTCTGGCAGGGTATTTGTCACTATCTGGATTTTCTGGTTTATTTGTTGGCGATTCTCATTTCGGTTGCTTTGATGGTTCGTTGTTTCCTGTTGCCACAGGAAGTACGTCCTATGCGGCTCAATGTGCTTTTGGGATTTACATTGATTCTCTCCGCTGTCTTGATGTGGGTACATCCGATTTCGAGAATTGGCGACCCGCGTCTGTCTGTTCTGCGAAACGGTGCTTGGGGCGTGTTTGAAAAGGCGGACAATCCCAACGAAGTAACCGTCGTTCTCTACAATAGGTGGGCTGCCGGACAAACGCCCCGTCTGTTCATAGGTGATGTCCCCAAGGGCGGAAGATTTTATCGGGAATTGGAAAGAATGGCAAGCACGAACAATTTTAATAAAATAAGTTGGCGCAATTTACGGGGAGATTTGTATGGCTATGGACAAATTGATTATGATGGGAACGGATATCACTCTCAGCATATTGTTTATATAGGAAATGTGGAACGAGGCATTCCTATGGGCTATGGATTGATGTTTTTGGAGCGAGGAACACAAGTGGAGGGAATGTGGCAAAGGTTCTCCTATTGCGACGATTGTACCTATCGCGCTGAACAATATACGGTTTATGGCGATTATGACTTCTATAGCAGAAACGACCGGCCCTGTATGGTGGTGAATTCTAACGGTGCCCAATTTCTGGGCTTCTGGGATTGCCATCGTTTCAAGGGGTTGCCAGACGGTGTAAATATGTCGGAGGATTGGTGGAAAGAATACAAGGCAAAAATTGACAGAAACATCCAAAAGAACCGTCCGAGGCTGAATCAGTTTCGCAAGGAGCGGAAGCAGATTTACGAGAAGTATAAGAAGTTTCTGAATTAGAAAGATAATAGTAGTACGCATGTCACAAGGCAGAATTAACAACCTGTTTTTCGCCATTGGCGTCGTGGCTGTGGTGGTGATGCTGTTCAGTTTTGAGGTGAGTTTCTCAGAGCTGTGGGGCTATATCTGTAGGGCGGGCTATTGGCTGGTGGCCATTTTGGCCCTGTGGGGCGTGCTCTACCTGATGAATGCTTGGGCATGGCAGGTGATTATCCGTGGCAGCGGAGATTGCCCCGTGGGGTATGGCTACCTGCTGAAGCTGACGGTGACAGGTTTTGCACTGAACTACACGACACCCATTGGCCTGCTGGGTGGGGAACCCTATAAAATCTTGGAGATGACGAAGCACATCGGTGTGCAACGTGCCACGTCGTCGGTGGTGCTCTTTGCCATGATGCACGTGTTCTCCCATTTCTGGTTTTGGACTACAAGCATTCTGCTCTATCTGTTGCTTGCCTTCTTAGGATATTTGCCACTGAATGTGGGCATGGGCATTGTGCTGGGACTAATGGCGGTGTTCTGTGGTGTGGGCATCTACCTCTTCATCAAAGGTTACAAAAACGGCATGGTGGTGAAGCTGATAGCCTTTTTGGGTCGAATCCCCGGACTGCGTGGCTGGGGACGGCGTTTAGCCGAGGCACACCATGAGGACCTTGTGAAGATTGACCGGCAAATTGCCGAATTGCACCGACAGGAGAGCCGCACCTTCTATAAAAGCCTGTTGATAGAATATGTGGGCCGCGTGTGCCAGAGCTTTGAGATTCTGTTCATGCTCATACTTTTTGGCATAGACGAGGGTCGCCAGTTCTCTGACCACGTCCTGGCCTTCCTTTACTCCTTCCTGATACTCAGCTTTACCTCCTTGTTTGCCAACATTCTGGGCTTTCTGCCCCTTCAGTTGGGCGGACGGGAAGGGGGCTTTGCCCTCTCCGTCAGTCAGCTCGGCATGACGGGCGGTGCGGGGATGTTTATTTCCATCCTCTGCCGTGTGCGGGAAATCTTTTGGGCTGTGATAGGACTGGGACTGATGAAAATAGAATCAAAGAATAAAAAAAATAAATAGAAAATGACAACCAACCTGCAACTGCGAGACACCAGTTTTGTTGACCTGATGCAACGACGCATTTTCAACGTGTTGATTATTGCGAATCCCTACGATGCCTTCATGCTGGAGGACGACGGGCGTGTCGATGAGAAGATTTTTGATGAATATGCCAAGCTGGGGTTGCGCTACCCACCGCGCTTCTTCCGGGCTTCGAGGCAGGAAGACGTGAAAAGCCTCATGGGGCAGTACGACTTCAACCTCATCATCTGTATGCCGGGCACTGACAACAACGATGTCTTCGACATTGCCCGCGACGTGAAGACTCAGCTGCCGAACATCCCCATCGTGGTGCTGACTCCTTTCAGCCACGGCATTACGAAACGAATGCAGAACGAGGACCTGAGCGCGTTTGAGTATGTGTTCTGCTGGTTAGGCAACACGGACTTGTTGCTCTCCATTATCAAACTGATGGAGGACAAGATGAATCTCGACCACGACCTGAAGGCGGGCGTGCAGATGATTCTCCTGGTGGAGGACAGCATTCGGTTCTACTCTTCCATCCTGACTTATCTCTATAAGTTCGTCCTACAGCAGAGTCTGGAGTTTGCCACCGAGGCGCTGAACTCTCAGCTGGAGATGCTGCGTATGCGTGGCCGTCCCAAGATTGTGCTGGCTCGCAGCTATGAGGAGGCGTGGTTGCTCTATAGCCGATACAGCGACAATGTGCTGGGTGTTATTAGCGACTGCCGCTTCCCCTTGATGGATGGCAGCAAGGAGAAGGATGAACTGGCCGGCTACAAACTCTTACAGGCCATCCGCAACGTGGATCAGTATGTGCCGCTCGTGCTCAACAGCAACGAGACGAACCGCAAGGAGTATGCCGACAAGTGTCGGGCCGCCTTCATCGATAAAAATTCCAAGAAGATTGACCACGACCTGAAAAAGGTGCTGACAAAGCATTTCGGCTTTGGCGACTTCGTGTTCCGCGACCCGGGGTCGATGCGTGAGGTCATTCGTGTACACAACCTGCGTGAGTTGCACGAGAACATCTTCAAGATTCCAGCCGAATCCCTTCAGTACCACCTGATGCGCAACAACGTCAGCCGCTGGCTCAGTAGTCGTGCACTCTTCCCCATTTCGGAGTTCCTGAAGAAAATTACTTGGGACAAACTGAGCGACGTCGATAGGCACCGCCAGTACATCTTCGATGCCATCGTCACCTATCGCCGCATGAAAAACCAGGGTGTGGTGGCCATCTTCCACCGTGACCGCTACGATGCCTACAGCCAGTTCGCCCGCATAGGCGAGGGTTCGCTGGGCGGCAAGGGACGCGGTCTGGCCTTTCTGGACAACATCATCAAGCGGCGCACTGACCTGAACGACTATCCCAACGCCCATGTGATGATTCCGAAGACGGTGGTGCTCTGTACCGACATCTTCGACCAGTTCATGGAGAACAACAGCCTCTACGAGGTGGCTTTGTCTGACATTCCCGACGAGGAGATTCTGCAATATTTCCTCCATGCGCACCTGCCGGAGCATCTGGCTGACGACCTCCTATCCTTCTTTGATGTGGTTCATGCGCCACTGGCCATCCGTTCCTCGTCGTTGCTTGAAGACAGTCACTACCAGCCCTTCGCAGGTATCTATTCCACTTACATGATTCCCTTCGTGGAGGACAAGTATGTGCGGCTTGAAATGCTTTCCAACGCCATCAAGAGCGTCTATGCTTCTGTCTTCTACCGGGCCTCAAAGGATTACATGGTCGCCACGTCGAACGTGATTGACCAGGAGAAAATGGCCATCATCCTTCAGGAAGTGGTAGGGCAGGATTATCCCAGCGGCTTCTATCCCGCCATTTCGGGCGTGGCACGTAGCATCAACTACTATCCCATCGGTGACGAACGGGCAGAGGAGGGCATCGTGCAACTGGCACTCGGCCTGGGCAAATACATTGTTGACGGCGGTCTCAGCCTGCGCGTCTGTCCGGCCCATTCCGACAAGGTTTTGCAGATGAGTGAGATGGAAATGGCTCTGCGCGAGACGCAGACGAAGTTTTATGCGCTGGCAAGACCCGCTCAGTCTGTCACGGGGCCAGGGAGAGACGCAGCTCTTCAGTTTCAGGTCGATGATGCCTTCAACCTGAAAACCGTCACCGTGCGCGATGCGGAGAACGACGGTTCGCTTCAGTGGATAGTCTCCACCTTCGACCCCTACGACCAGTGCATCTACGACGGATTCTACGAAGGGAAGAACCGTAAAATCATCAGCTTCGCCGGTGTGCTTCAGCACAATGTCATTCCGTTGCCGGAAATCTTGCAGAAGGTGTTGCGCTACGGTCAGGAAGAGATGGGCCGTCCCGTTGAAATCGAGTTTGCCGTCGATTTGCACAAAGAGAAAAAGGGTGAGTTCTATCTCTTGCAGATTCGTCCAATGGTCGATAATACCATGCAGCTTGACGAGGACATCACGCTCATACCCGATGCCGACTGTCTCATTCGCAGCCACAACGCCATCGGGCACGGCATCATCACCGACGTGCAGGACATTGTCTATGTGAAGACCGAGAACTTCAGTGCCGCCTATACCCAACAGATTGCCGACGAGGTGGAGCACATCAACCGTGGCTTCTTGCAGCGTGGCGATCACTATGTGTTGGTAGGGCCTGGGCGTTGGGGCAGTAGCGACCCTTGGCTGGGCGTTCCTGTCAAATGGCCGCATATCTCCGCTGCCAAGGTCATTGTCGAGGCTGGCATCCATAATTTCCACGTGGATCCCAGTCAGGGCACCCACTTCTTCCAGAACCTTACCAGCTTCGGTGTGGGCTACTTCACCATCAATGACTTCCTGGGTGACGGAATATACAACCAAGCGGTGCTCAACGCCATGCCCGCCGTGGAGGAAACAGCCCATGTGCGCCATGTGCGTTTTCCTCAGCCGCTTACCATCAAGATTGACGGCATGAAGAAAGAAGGTATTGTCACGGCCTCAGCCCAATGAGCCTCTTCTGCGTCATTGCAAAAACGCTTCGAGGGTCATGCACGGAAAGCGCGTTGCAATGCCTGGAACGTGAGCGAAGTGAAGTCGGGAACGACCAAGTCGGACAAGGGAGCAACGGTGGTCGAGGGATTTGTTGTGGCCAGTCCCACGACGAATGCCTGTGATGCCCGCCCCGCTTTCAGGCCATTGATGCTGTCCTCAAAAACAACGCACTCCGTGGGCTGTACGCCGAACAGCTTTGCTGCCTTCAGGTAGCAGTCGGGAGCCGGTTTGCTGGCGTTGTAATCCTTCGACGTCAGGATGCGGTCGAAATAGCCTTTCAGTTCGGGACGTGCCGCAAACACGCTGCTCATCTTGAGGTCGTTGCTGCTGGTCACGATAGCGGTCAGTACCCCCTCTGCTTTGAGGCTTTGGATGAAACGCTCAAATCCAGGGATGTACTCAAACTTCATCTGAAGCTCAAAGGCATCCAACTTTTTGGTAATCTCGGCCTGGCGGGCTGCATCGTCCCCGAACCAGCCCGCATAAATCTGTTCCAGCGTCTGTCCCTTGATGCGTTGTGCGAAATCTTTTACTTCGGGTTGATACAGTTTGCCCATTGCGCCCCAAAACAATGAGTACTGTGGTTCGCTGTCGAGTACTACGCCGTCCAAATCGAACAGGGCGGCCTTAAATGTGTCTGTTTTCATATTTTTTCAATTTGTTTTCGTGTCAAAGTCAGCACCATGCCGCGCATGGCGAGGTAGCAGAGGAAGGCTATCCAGAGTCCGTGGTTACGGAGGGCGGGGATGAGCAGAAAGTAGAGAAGGAAGAAAATCCCCATGCTCACGGCCATGCTGAGAAGCATGTGGCGGGTGGCGGTGGCACCAATGTAGATGCCGTCCCAGATGAAAGCCGCCATGCCGCAAAGGGGAATGAGCAGTGTCCAGTACTGATAGGTGGTGGCAGTGTGGATGACGGCAGCATCGCTGGTCAGCAGATGCGTGAACCAGGAGCCTGCAAACAGGTAGGTGAGGGTGAAAAGCAGGGCCATGGCTACCCCCCAGCCGAAGAGGTTTTTCACCACGTCGCGGTAGATGGCGAGATTGCGGGCACCGATGGCTTTCCCCGCCAGGGCCTCGCCTGCGAAGGCGAAACCGTCCATGAAATAGGAATAGAGTGTAAAGAATTGCATCAGCAGGGTGTTGACGGCCAGTTCGGTGTCTCCCTGCTTGGCTCCTGCGGAGATGAAGAAAAAATGTACGAAGATGAGGCACAGGGTACGGAGGAAGATGTCTCTGTTCACATTGAAAAAGCGCAGGAGAGCCCCTGTGTTCCATGTACCTTGTGGGTAGCCCCGCTTCCAGAGTCGGCTGTAAAAACGGTGGAGCAGAAGCAGGGCTGCTCCGAACCCAATCCATTGGGCGATGACCGTACCTAAGGCGATGCCCTCGACCTTCATGCCCAGCCCGAAGACGAGGATGAGGCTGGCTGCGATGTTCACGATGTTCTGGCTGATGGCAATGAACATGGGAGTCCGGGAATTTTGCATGCCGATGAACCATCCGTTCAGGGCAAACAGTCCGAGGGAGGCGGGTGAGCCCCAGATGCAGATGTTGAAATAGAGTCGCGCCAAATGTCCCACCTCTGCCGAGGGGGTGATGAAGTAGAGGGCTGTTTCCCGAATGATGGGGGAAAGCAGAATCAGTAGGAAGGAAATGCCCAGTGCGATGCTGAGACTGCGGATGAGCAGTTTGACGATTCCTTCGAAATCGCGCCGGCCCCGTGCCTGTGCAGTCATGCCGCTGGTGCCCATCCGCAGAAAGGCGAACATCCAGTAGATGATGTTGAACAGCATTCCGCCCACGGCAATGGCCCCGATGTATGCCGCCGCCCCGATATGGCCGGTGATGGTCACATCAATCAGTCCCAACAACGGCACGGTGATGTTACTCACGATGCTGGGTAAGGCAATGTGCAGGATTTGTTGGTTGCGCAGGTTCATTCCGCAAAATTATGACTTCTTTGCTGAATCTCCAAACTCAATGGGAGAAATTGTTTGGGCATATATTTTTTTCAGAAAAAACTTTTGCTTTCTCTTTGTTTTGTACGGCCTTCTTTGTATCTTTGCACCATGAAATCCTAAATATTAACACTTTAAAACCTTAACAAACCAGATGAAAAGACTGAATGCGATGTTGGCCCTCGCTGCGGTGACGGTTGGCATGACGGCACAAACACACACGTTCGACATCAACACGTCGAAGGTGGGTGGTGCGATTCCTTCAACGATGTATGGTATCTTTTTCGAGGATATCAACTATGCAGCGGACGGTGGTCTTTACGGTGAACTCGTGAAGAATCGTTCGTTTGAGTTTCCAAATCACTTTGCCGGATGGGACATTTCGGGAAAAGTGACGTTGAAAGATGACGGCCCTTTCAAGAAAAATCCACATTATGTACGCATGGCTCCGTCTGGACACCGCGACAAGCACACCATGATTGAGAACCACGGTTTCTTTGGCATGGGCGTGAAAGGCGGTGCAGAGTATCGTTTCACGGTATGGGCACGTGTGCCCGATGGTGGTACGGCCAAGCTGTGGGTTGACTTGGTGGATAACGCCACGATGACTGATGACCAGAAACTGGGCAATGCCGGCGTGGAAGTGAGTGGTAAGGAATGGAAGAAATACACGGCCATCATCAAGCCGACCGGGACGTTTGACAAGGCACACCTCCGCGTGTGGGGTGACGGCAAGGTGACGACCGATGTGGAGCATGTGAGCCTCTTCCCCGTGGATACCTACAAGGGACATGAGAACGGTATGCGTAAAGATTTGGCAGAGAGCCTGGAACAGTTGCATCCAGGTGTGTTCCGCTTCCCCGGTGGTTGCATCGTGGAAGGCACAGATCTCGCCACCCGTTACCAGTGGAAGAACTCGGTAGGCCCAGTGGAGAACCGCCCGCTGAACGAGAACCGCTGGCACTACACATTCACCTATCGCTATTTCCCTGATTATTTCCAGAGCTACGGTCTGGGTTTCTTTGAATATTTCCAGCTTTCGGAAGAGATTGGCGCAGAACCATTGCCCGTAGTGAGCGTGGGACTTTCCTGTGAGTTCCAGAATGGCTCGAATCGCAGCGATGCCCATGTGCCAGTGGATCAGTTGCAGCCTTACATTGATGATGTGCTCGACCTGATTGAGTTTGCCAATGGCGACCCGGCTAAGAATCAGTGGGCCAAGTTGCGTGCCGATATGGGTCACCCGGCTCCCTTCAACCTGAAGTATGTTGGCATCGGTAATGAGCAGTGGGGTGCTATCTATCCCGAAAACCTGAAGCCTTTCGTAGAGCAAGTGCGCAAGCAATATCCGAACATCAAGATTGTGGGCACCAGCGGCCCGGATTCTGAGGGCAAGGAGTTTGACTACCTGTGGCCGGAGATGCGCAAGATTGGCGCAGACTTGGTGGATGAGCATTATTATCGCAACGAGGCGTGGTTCCTCGGTACGCCCGAGGCCAAGCAGCGTTGGGGCAACTGTGGTGCGAACCGTTACGACAGCTATAAGCGCGGCAAGGGACAGCCGAAGGTGTTTGCCGGAGAATATGCTTGCCATGGTGCGGGCAAGAAATGGAACCACTTCAATGCCGCTTTGATGGAGGCTGCCTTCATGACGGGTCTGGAGCGCAATGCCGACATCGTGGAGATGGCTACATACGCACCGCTCTTTGCCCATGTGGAAGGTTGGCAGTGGCGTCCTGATGCCATCTGGTATGACAACCTGCGTAAGTTCAATTCTTGTGCCTACTACGTACAGCAGTTGTATTCCGTAAATAAGGGTACCAATATGCTGACACTCACCATGAACGGAAAGGCTGTGGCAGGTAATCCCGACCAGGATGGACTGTTTGCCAGTGCGGTTTATGACAAGAACTCAAACGAGGTCATTGTGAAGGTTGTCAATACTGGCGACAAGGCGCAGGAGGTGACGCTGAACCTGAAGGGTATGAAGGGTGACCACAGTGCAAAGCGCATCTCGTTCCACAGCGACAACCTCACGGCTGAGAACACCTTGGACGAACCGACGAAGATTGTGCCGCAGGAAAGTACGCTCACCGTCAGCGCACCCTCGTTCACTGCTTCTGTTCCCGCACGTACATTCTATATATATAAGATTGTGAAATAATATCACCATTGTATATCCTTCCAGCCTTCCAAAAAGAAAAAGGAGGCTGGAAGGATTTTGTATCAAACCTATTCTTATTAACCAAACTTTTATGGCAAGTACTAATTTTTTTGCTGTTGACCTTGGGGCTACCAGTGGACGCACGATTCTTGGTTCCATCGTCAACGGTAAACTTGAACAGCGTGAATTGACCCGTTTCCCCAACAACATCATTCAGACGGGTGGACATTTTTTCTGGGATATTTACGCACTTTACAATGAAATCATCCGAGGGTTGAAGGTTGTCGCCGAGGAGAACATCGAAATTGCTTCCATCGGTATTGACACCTGGGGCGTGGACTTTGTTTGTGTGGGTAAGGATGGCGGCATTCTCCGCAATCCGTATTGCTACCGCGACCCGCATACCGACCATGCAATGGAGGAGTACTTCAAACTGATTCCCAAGGAGAAAGTGTATGAGAAGACTGGCATTCAGTTCATGCAATTCAACTCGCTTTTCCAACTGAGTACGCTTCGGAAGAATAACGACTCAGCCTTGGAGGCAGCAGATAAAATCCTTTTCGTGCCCGATGCCTTGATGTATATGCTGACGGGTGAGGCCGTATGTGAATACACGATTCTTTCCACGAGCCAGATGCTTGACCCTCGCACCAAAAAGATAGATCCGGAACTCATCGACGTGATTGGATTGAAGGAAAGCCAATTCGGTCGATATGTCAATCCGTCCGACAAGGTGGGTGTCCTCACGCCCGAAGTGCAGAAGATGACGGGACTGGGTGCCGTGCCCGTCGTGGCAGTTGCTGGTCACGACACAGGTGCCGCCGTGGCTGCCGTACCGGCACAAAACGAGAAATTCGCCTATCTCAGCTGTGGCACATGGTCACTGCTCGGAATCGAAACCCAAAACGCCATCATTTCGAAGAAAAGTTTTGAGTACAACTTCACCAACGAAGGCGGCATTGAGGGTACCACCCGCTTCTTGAAGAATATCTGTGGAATGTGGCTCTTGGAGCGTAGCCGCAAGGAGTTCAAGAATGCTCCGGCCAACGTGAACGAACTTAATGCCAGTGCGATGGAGGCTCCAGCCTTCCGTTCGTTCATCTTCCCCGATGCCCCCGATTTTGCCAACCCCTCCAGCATGATTGAAGCCATCCAGAACTATTGTCGGAAGACGAACCAGCCCGTGCCGGAAACTCATCAGGAGATAGCACGTTGCATCTTTGAGAGTCTCGCTATGCGCTATCGTCAGGTCATTGGCTATCTGAAAGACTTGGCTCCTTTCCCCATCGAGAAACTTCACGTCATTGGTGGTGGTGTGTGGAACTCGTTCCTCATGCAGTTTGCAGCTAACTCGACCGGCCTTCAGGTTGTCACCGGCCCCATCGAGGGTACGGCCATCGGCAACATCATGCTTCAGGCCAAGGCTGCGGGTGTTGTTGGCGACATGTTTGAAATGCGTCGCATCATTGCCAACAGCATTGAGATGAAGACCTACGAGCCACAAGACCGTGAGGCTTGGGATGCAGCCTACGAGAAATATTTAAAAGTAACCGAATCATAATTTATTAACTTTAAAAACATTAACCTACAATGAAAGAATCACTTATCCATTCCGCTT
This sequence comes from uncultured Bacteroidaceae bacterium, assembly GCA_905236065.1. Classification (GTDB taxonomy): domain Bacteria; phylum Bacteroidota; class Bacteroidia; order Bacteroidales; family Bacteroidaceae; genus Minthosoma. The sequence continues at coordinate 21,983 of CAJONZ010000067.1, forward strand.
ATGAAGTAGCTAAAGAACGCTACGCAGAACTTGGCATTGACACAGAGGCTGTGCTCAAGCAACTTCAAGACTTCCATCTCTCGCTTCACTGCTGGCAGGCCGACGATGTACATGGCTTTGAGGTACAGGCTGGTGCCATGTCTGGCGGCATCCAATCTACGGGCGACTTCCCAGGCGCAGCCCGCAACATCGACGAACTTCGTCAGGACATCCTGAAGGCTAAGAGCCTCATTCCTGGTAATCACCGATTGAACCTGCATGAGATATATGGCGACTTCAAGGGCAAGGTTGTTGACCGCGACGAGGTGACCGTGGAGTACTTCCAGTCTTGGATTGACTGGGCCAAGGAGAACAACACCTACCTTGACTTCAATTCTTCCAGCTTCTCACACCCAAAGTCCGGCAGTCTTTCGCTGGCTAATCCCGACGACGGCATCCGTAATTTCTGGATTGAGCACACAAAGCGTTGCCGTGACATTGCCAATGCCATGGGTGAAGCTCAGGGCGACCCTTGTATCATGAACCTCTGGGTACACGATGGTTGCAAGGATGTCAGTGTAAACCACGCACTCTATCGTAATTTGCTGAAGCAGTCACTCGACGAGATTTTCACCAAGAAGCAGCCTATGATGAAAGACTGTATCGAAGGTAAGGTATTCGGCATCGGTCTTGAAAGCTTCACGGTAGGCAGCCACGACTTCTATACCGCATACGCTGCCAAGTACGACAAGATTCTAACCATCGACACTGGCCACTATCACCCCACCGAAATGCCTGGCGACAAAGTGAGTGCCGTTCTTCCGTTCGTAAAGGAACTTATGCTTCATGTCAGCCGTCCGGTGCGTTGGGACTCCGACCACGTAACCATCATGGATGATCCTACTCAGGACCTCTTCTTTGAAATCGTTCGTGCAGGTGCCCTCGACCGCGTACACTATGGCCTCGACTTCTTTGATGGCAGCATCAACCGCATTGGTGCCTACGTCATCGGTTCTCGTTCTGCACAGAAGTGTATGCTCCGTGCCCTTCTCGAACCACGCGACATCATCTCCAAGTATGAACTGGCTGGTGAAGGCTACAAGGTGCTTGCCCTCATCGAAGAGCAAAAGGCCATGCCTTGGCAGGCTGTTTACGACGAATTCTGCGTTCGCAACAACGTGCCAGTGGGTCAGGACTTTATCAAGGACATCGACCAGTATGTGGCTGATGTGACAAGCAAACGATAATCCTATGCTTCTACTTGGCCTACTTATCATTGCCATCGGTGCATTCTGCCAGTCCTCCTGCTACGTGCCCATCAACAAAATCAAAGATTGGTCGTGGGAGAGCTATTGGATTGTGCAGGGTGTATTCGCTTGGCTCCTGCTGCCCTTCCTCGGTGCCCTGCTTGCGGTGCCGAGCGGGCACTCTTTTTGCGAACTCTTCACGGCAGGCAATGCCTTCAACATCTGGATGACCATCTTCTTCGGTGTGCTTTGGGGCGTTGGCGGACTTACCTTTGGCCTTTCCATGCGCTATCTGGGTGTTGCACTCGGACAGAGCATCGCCCTCGGCACCTGTGCCGGACTTGGCACCATCATGGGCCCCGTCCTGCTCAACATCTTCTTCCCGGAGTTGAATGCCCTCGACTCACTCACCTTTGCTGTAATTACAGGTGTAGTCGTCACACTCATCGGCATAGCCATTATTGGCGTTGCGGGTTCCATGAAGTCCGCCTCCCTTTCTGAGGAAGAGAAAAAAGCTGCCGTCAAGGATTTTAACTTCCCGAAAGGTCTTGCAATCGCCCTGTTGGCTGGTTTCATGAGTGGTTGCTTCAACGTAGGCTTGGAATTTGGCAAAGGCATTAACTTTGGCGAACTCACCGACCCCATGTTCCGCACACTGCCCGCCACCTTCCTTGTAACGCTTGGTGGTTTTGTCACCAATGCCATCTACTGTTTCTACCAGAATCAGAAGAACCACACATGGGGAGACTATAAGAAAGGCGGCGTTTGGGCAAACAACGCCCTGTTCTGCCTTTTGGCTGGAGCCCTCTGGTATAGCCAGTTCTTCGGTCTCTCGCTGGGCAAAGGCTTTCTCACCGAGTCACCGACCCTGCTCACCCTCTCGTTCTGCATCCTGATGGCGCTCAACGTGGTATTTTCCAACGTCTGGGGAATCATCCTCAAAGAGTGGAAAGGTTGCAGCAAGCAAACCATCGTCGTCTTGCTTATCGGAATCGTGGTGCTCATCGTCTCCTCATTTCTCCCGCAATTATTATAATAGTAACAGCCCCTCACCCCTGGGGGGCTATATTTTTTTACATTATGAAAAGTATCTTAGACGGACGCCCCGGATTAGAGGCGGTTGTAAACCAGATAGCAGAGGTGACAGGCTACCTCTGGCAAAAAGGTTGGGCAGAGCGTAACGGTGGAAACATCACCGTCAACGTCACCGAGTTTATGGACGAAGCCTGCAAGGCCATGCCGGCCATCGCCCCTGTCAAGCAGATTGGCATGGTGCTGCCGCAGTTGAAAGGCAAATACTTCTATTGCAAGGGTACGGGCAAACGAATGCGTGACCTTGCTCGTTGGCCTATGCAGAATGGTTCCATTGTCCGCATCTGCGACGACTGTGCCAGCTATGAGATTATTGCCGACGAGCCCGTTGTTCCCACCAGCGAGTTGCCAACCCACCTCGCTTTGCAGAACTACCTGTTGGAGACGGGCTCTTGCTACAAAGCCACCCTTCACACACACCCCATCGAGCTTGTGGCCATGTCGCACATTCAGCGGTTCCTTCGTGGCGACGAAATGACCCGTGTACTCTGGTCCATGATTCCAGAGACACTGGCCTTTGCCCCGCTGGGCATTGGAATCGTGCCCTACGCCCTGCCATCCTCCGTGGAACTTGCCGAGGCCACCCTTGAGCAAATCAAGACCCACGACGTAGTGATGTGGGAGAAGCATGGCACTGTTGCCGTAGGTACTGACATCATGGACGCCTTCGACCAGACCGACGTACTTTGCAAGGCCGCTAATATCTATATGTGTACACGCAACATGGGCAGTGAACCCGATGGCATGACTGCCGAAGCCATGAAAGAAGTGCAGGACGTCTTCAACCTTCCCAAGAAGCGCCTCTGCTAATTCCCTTTGGCAAATAAGGAACAAGGAGTGAGGAATGGATACCCAATCAAAAGTAAACATTCCTCACTCTTTGTTACTCTTCCTATTTTATACTTTGTTGTTCAAATTTGACACAAAGACGACTTTTGTGGGAAAAAAATACTTGATTTAGGACAAATTTAAAGAAATTTCGTAAGAAAATTAGGAGGTAATTAAAAAACATATTATCTTTGCGGCAGTAAAAATATTTTCATATTATTAGACTCGGACAGTCCCGGGGGCGTCCCCAATTTTTTTCCCTCGGAACACAGAAAAGAGCCGTGAGGTTCAGGTCCAATAATTGAAAACATTAACATTTCATCTTGCTATCCCCGCGCTGTGACAGTGCTGGGATAGTTTCTTTTCAGCCCTTTTTTCTTCTCAGGGCGTTTGCGGAGTCTCCACGACTTTTACAAAATGGTTTCCATACCTGTTTTCTGCACCCTCATGCCCATGCCTTTGTAAAATCCCAGTCCCCTTTCGTTGCCTTCCCACACATTGAGCGTGAGGTTGTAGCAGCCGAGGGAGCGGGCATACTCATGCACATACTCATACAACGCCTTCCCGATGCCCGTGCCGCGCATTTGCTCATCCACGCAGATGTCATCAACATACAGCGTCTTGATGTCCTGTAGCAGCCGGTGGTTCCTGACCTCCGTGACCTGGCAGAAGGCATGACCCCGTATCATTCCGTCGTCATAGACGAAGATGGGCTTTTGCTCATCCTCCAATATGGCTTCAAGGTCTTGCTCACTATACTTGGGCGTGTCCGGCTTGAACAAGTCGGGCCGGATGCCGTGATGCACCGCATCCGCCTGGTACAACAGCGCTATCAACCCCTTGATATCGCCTTTATTAGCTTTTCTTATCATTGTTCCTTTTCTCTTATTGTTTGATTCGTTAATCCTCTATAAAACTCCAATAACCATTACGTTTGCCGTTCACTCGCTGCAGAATGTTCTTCTCTTGCAAGGAAATGGTGATTGATTTGACTGTTCGCTCAGACTTGCCAATCACAGCAGCAATCTCTTTTTGGGTGGCCGATGGCTTCTTTTGCACGATGCGCAGTACCGCGACCTCTTCCAAAGTGCAATTTTTGCACTTTTGTGGTAGCTTATCCCCCTTTTTTGCACTTTTGACTTCATGACTTGCACTTTGGGGAAGTGTGTCGCCCTCGGCTTTGTCCCAATCAATATGCATGATTCTGTTTCGCAAGTCCCATTGTTCACCTAACAACAAGTTGCGGAAAAAACGTTCCAGGTAGATTGGCGTATAGTCAATGCCCAAACGCGCATTCTTGTAGTTGGCTCGTACCAACGCATTACGGAAATACCACGAATGCTTGGCAAAAAGGTCATTGTTGATGTCGAAGCCAATGGAACGAAGATACTGTATGGTAAATACCGCCGTTGTTCGAGTGTTTCCCTCGCCGAAAGCATGTATCTGCCAAAGTCCCGAAACAAAGCGCGTGACACCCTGAGAATTGGTTTCTTCAACCTTTTCTATCAGTTCACTCAATTTATACTTACTCAATCCCATGGCCTATTCCTCCTCTTCGTAATAATAAGAATAGTCGATGCCTTTCATAAAGATTTCGCGGTCGTCAATGCGGTCGGTCATAGCCCCTCGCAGGAGAGCCTTTATCGGCATAGGGTCTGTCGTGCTTGTGCGCATGGCAGCAAGATAGTCTTTCTTGTCTATCTTGCTCCAATCGACACACTTCCTCAGTTGCTTCTTGAAGATGAGGTCGAGCCAGAGGCGGGTACTGCGACCATTGCCTTCCATAAAGGGATGTGCCACATTCATCTCCACATATTTGTCTGCAATCTCGTCGAAGGTTGACTGCGGCATTGCTTCTATCAGTTTCAAATTCTGCATTAGGTATTCAGCACGGCAGAACAGCGTACCATCTTTCCAGATTGTCTTGGTGCGTATCTGTCCGGCAAAATCATAAAGCCCACCGAAGAGGTAAGCATGTATTTGTTGTAGACATTTCACCGTTCCTGGCTCCATGCTTTCAAGCAATCCGCTCTCAATCAACGTGTAGGCTTTCTTTTTGCTCTGTCCGTCAATACTGTTTTCGCTATAGGTGAACCAATCCAAGAATGCTCTGGCACGGTTGTTAGGATAGTTCTTTGCCAGCGTTTGCACACATTCAGCATCCAGCGCATCGGCAGCACGTCGTTTACCATCGGGTGCTTGAAATTTGAAGTGGTTAGTGACACTAACCAGTTGAATACCGTTCTTGGCCATTTTGCCTTTAAGGTATTTCCAATAGTTTCGGCATTTGGTGTAATCCTCCTCATCGTTGATGGCTCGCACGATGTCGGTTGCTGAGAACCACCACTTACTGTGTTCCTCGTCCCAAATGGCCCGCACTTCACGGTCATTGAAGAAGCGGATGGACTTTTTTGTACTATTCAATCCCATAACCAATACCCTAAAACGCTTCTTCAAGCATCTTTTGTGAATCTTTCTCTCGTTGCATCATCTGTTGTTCTCCAAATAGAGGTGCGATATCGTTTGTTCCTTTAATTTTCACAACGAAATAGTATTCCTTTGAATTTTGATTAATATTCAAGCACAAAGATACGAATAAAATTCTGAAGTTACGAAAAAAAGTAATATTTCCGACTGTTTGCTCATGTTGATGGCCAACGACTCAGGCAAAGCGGCGTATTCATGCTTTGCCTGGGTTGTTTTTATATTTCTTCGGCGTTATTCCGTAGTCTTCTTTGAAACATTTGGTGAAGTATTGGGGGGAGGTGAAGCCGACGGCATAGGCGATTTCGGAAACGGATTTGTCGCTATGGAGCAGGAGGTCGGCGGCACGTTGCAGGCGTAAGGTGCGGATGTACTCCGAGGGGGTCTTTTCTCCGTAGGCTTGGAACTTACGGTACATGTTCATGCGGCTCATGCCCAGGTCTGTAGCCAGATTCTCCACGTTGTAATCCTGATTGTCTATGTTTTTGTTAATCAATTCGGTCACCCTCTGCATGAAGGCGTTTTTGCCGCTCTCTTCGGCCTCTTGCAGTTCGCCGTTTGTCCCTGGTTCGTTGTTAGGGATTCCTTCCTCTTGCACGAAGGTGGAGGAGGGGGCAGGGGAGAGGGCCTTCTTCTTCCTTCTCCTCCAATACCAATAGCCGCACCCTGTGGCGGCCAGTAGCAGCAGGAGGACTGTCCACGGCCACGTATTGCCCCGCGTGAACGTATAGAGTTTTTGCGGCTCGCCCCAACGCCCGAAGGAATCGGTGGCCTTCACCTCCAGCGTGTGAGTTCCACTGCCCAGATGGCCGAAGTCAATGCGGTTGTCGCCGGGTTCAAGGTACGTCCAGTCGTCGGCTTCGCTGAATCGGTAGGCAAAGCGGATAGTGCTGACGTGCAAGGGATTGAGTGTGCTGACGTGGCTGCTATCAACCATGACGATGGTTTCTGCCGTGCGGGGCTTGTGATCGAGTGTGCGGCTGGGACCAATCAGGCAGAAGGCGCCGATGCCGCCCAGGCAGATACTGTCATCAGTCAGGGATATGTCGGTGAAGGCTTCCATCTGCACGTCCTGGTCGGTGGGGCGGATGATGCGTTGGGCACCCGTCTTGCCGCTGGTCTCCGTGAGGCTGGTTTCTGTCAGTTCCCACACATGGCCGTGTTTGTCGTGCAGGGGAAGCACACTGCCAGCCTTCAGGGTGTAGGCCAGTTTGCCCTTTGCATCGTAGCCGATGCTCTGCACGATGCCCACGGAATCTGTCAGGGCATTCAGCTTGTTTTCGTTATAGTGGTAGGAAAACACCTGCTTTTCGGTGCCGATGAGCAGTTCGCCGTTGCCCACGTCGTTCAGCGAGGCGATGTAGTTGGGCAGTTTGACCGACTCCACCTCCTTCCAGTGAATCTGGTCGCCCTCGTGCCAGGCCCGGAGCAACCGCCGTCCGCTGGAAGTCCACACCCCCTTGTGCTGCCGGCATTTCGACAACGATTTGGTGGTGCTCAGGGGTTCGGGTTTTGCCTCGGTGGCCATGAACGAAAGCCGTCCTGTCCGGCTGTTGTAGAGCGAGAGACGGGTGCGGTCTTGGTAAATCCAGTAGTAATCGCCCTCGCGCACGATTTTGCTTACCATCAGCTTGTAGCCCATCTGTTCGCTCATGGCTTTCACCTCGTCGCGCCGCACGTTGTCCGCCTCACGTTCCGAGAGGATGAAGGTGTGGGGCGAGCGTCCGGGCACCCATACATTTCCGTAGCGGTCGAGGGTGAGATAGCCTAACAGTTTTTTCTCTGACGAGAGGAAGGGGCTGGTGTCCAGCGGAATGAGGGTGTTGATGCGCTTGTTGTCTATGCCCAGCACCGACACGATGCGGTAGGCATAGAGGTTGTCCATCGTGGAAGTCCAGAGGATGTTGCGTCGGTAATCGACGACCATGTTGTTGACTTCGCTGCCGAAGATGTTTTGGTCGCTGTTGTGCAGGGTGCCCACATGTTGGGTCATGTCGGGATAGCTGACGATGCCCTTGCCCCAGGTGCCCACCCAGTAGCAGCCGCGCACGGTGTCCTCAGCGATGCAGTTGGCGGCTTTGTCGAGTGTCCATTGGCGTTTTTCCAGTTTCTGCCCGTCCTTGGCCATGCTTCGCAGGCCGCCTCGCAGGATGGCGACCCACAGGGTGCCCTTCGAGTCAATCATCATGTTCTTGGGTTCCTCGCGTGGGTTGTCGCCGATGGAATAGGTGTTCAGCACTTTCAGATTGGGCGACAGCAGCACAACCTTCCGTTCCACGCCGAACCACAATGCGCCGTCGGCCCTGACGGCCAGGCAGTGGATTTTCTTGTGCTGGGCCTCTTCCACCTTCACTGCCTTCACACGGCCCGTTAGCTTATCGATGTAGTAAAGGCCGGCGCGTGTGCCTACCCATATCCTGCCATCCGTTCCCTCGGCCAGGGCCGTCACCTCGTCGTTTTCCATTTCCTTGCATCCCCGCTGGCTGCTGTTGTAGATGCGCAGGTCGTACCCATCGTCGCGGCAGACGCCGCCACCGTTGGTGCCATACCACATATAGCCTTCCCCGTCCTGTATCACCTGTCCGATGTGTGATACGGGCAGTTTTTTCTGGTTGGGCAGCTCGGTGCAGGTGAATGAGGATTTGAATTTTGAGGCTGATTGTGCCCAAAGGGGCCCTGCGGCAAACAGAAAGACCGGGAGAATAGCGAGTATGTGTGTGAGAATGTTCATAGTACTCAGTAGGTTTAAGGCTTTCTGCCGCAAATATAGGACATTTATTTTTATTGTACAAACGTCGCGGCAAGGTTTTTATAAAATCGTACCAAATAAGTGTAAAAACGGTTTCACGCCGGGTTTTGGTACGATATTACACTTTTTTGTTAAGCATTTTAACTTTTTCCCTCGGTTTTTCTTCTATCTTTGCAGTGGAAACTCGGATGGCTCTGGGGAAATTTTCCAAAAGTCACGCAGTACTCTATCGGAGACAACGCAGAACTCTATCCGATTTCACGCAGTACTCTTTAAATGAATAGAGTTCTGCTGCAATTCAGATAGAGTACTGCGTGAAATTGGGAAGACCACCGAGACGGATGAAAAAGACAGTCGAAACGACCGACCGATATAATAACAGCAACCTAATGAAACCTAATTTATTAACCTATTGTTGCTCGCTTGCTTTGTTGCTGGTGCCCGCTGGGGCATCAGCACAACGCAAGCAAATGGCCTTGGGGCGTGGCGTGGTGGCTGCGCAGCGCGATGGCAAAGTGACCGTGACATGGCGTCGGCTGGCTCAGGAGCCAGAGGATGCGAAGTATAACCTGTATGTTGACAAGACCGGCGGTGGCAATTACGTTAAACTGGCTGGTTCGTTGTCGCTGACCAATTACCAGACGGCGCTCTCCTCCCTGCCGTATGGCAGCAACATCGCTGTTTCCCTGATTGATGCACAAGGCAATGAGGGTGCGCGTTCACTGCCTTTCTCCTTCAAGAACAACACTTGGGCGAATGCGGCCATCCGCATCAACTATCGGCAGGCAGGTTCGCCTGTTGTGAATCATGACGACACCTTGTTCACCTCGAAATTTTGCTGGCCGGTCGATTTGAACGGCGACGGCGAAATGGAGTATGTGGTGAACCGCATCTATAACCACAAGGATCAGAATGGCTATGAGGGGCACGGGGCCGACCGGCTGGGCGGTGACTACCTGGAGGCTTACACCCGCGACGGACGTCACCTGTGGACGGTCAGCCTCGGCATTCATTTCTTTGCCTTTGGCGGACAGAACGACGGCGTGACCGTGGGTGACTTCGACGGCGACGGCAAGGGTGAAGTCTGTGTGCAGGTGTGTGAGGGTGCCCGCTTGTGGGATGCCCAGAACAAGTGCATGGGCAAATATCTGTATTACAATGGCCCGCAAGTCAGCAGCACCGGCTCCGGGATGCAGGTGGTGAGCAGCGACGGCAGCAACCCTGACATCGACGGCGACGGCGTGACCAATTATACGTATTATAACCGTGGGCTCAATCCGCAACACTACATGCTGATTATCGACGGTCTGACGGGCGAGCAGAAAGCCGTCTGTCCCATGACCATGCCGAAGGACAGCCAGGTGGAATATACCCGGACGAACAAGTCGGCCTTCATGGGCGACGAATATCCATATCTCTCAGCCGCCATGGGCTCTGCCTTTCTCGACGGCGTGAACCAGAGCATCGTGGCCCAGTTCCAGATACGCCTCAAGTCGGGCGCCCACCATTATTTCACGTATGCCTACGGCTATGAGGGCGGCGAGTTCAAGGAACTGTTCCGCTTCCCCTTCTGGGACAATGGAAATCCGTCGGAGTTCCACCACATTCGCATTGGCGACGTGGATGGCGACGGTTGCGACGAGGTGATGAACGGAGCCTACGCCCTCGACAACACGGGGCAGATGCTTTGGAACTCCGGCATCAACCACGGCGACCGCTTCCGCCTGAGCGACATCGACCCCGACCACCCCGGACAGGAAATCTATGCCATTCAGCAGAATGCACCCGACATGCTCGGCACGATACTTTACAGCGCCACGGACGGCACGAGCATCAAGCGCTGGTACATGAGCAGCGTAGGCGATGTGGGCCGTGGCGAGTGCATGGATGTGGATGCCCGGCACAAGGGCTATGAAATGTGGTCCACCCTGCCGAATATGTACAATGCCAAGGGCGAAGTCATCAGCAGCCAGCACCCCTATCCATACGAGGGACTCTGGTGGGACGACGACCTGGCAAGGGAATGTGCATGGACACCTGGTTCGGGCGACAACGCTGCACTGGTCATTGGCAAGTATGACGGAGCCACTGGCTACACCCGCCAGATTCAGCCTTCAAAAGAGGCCGACTGGGCCGTGGCCTTGGAGACGGGCGTCCGTCCGCTGTTCTGGGGCGACATCCTGGGCGACTGGCGCGAGGAGATTGTCCTGACAGAGCACGACGGTAGCGGCGACGTGGGCTTTGTGGTCTATACCACGAACTACACGACGACGATCGACAACATCTACTGCCTCTTGGAAGACCCCAATTATTTCGGTCAAATCACCAACCGAGGCTACTATCAGTCGCCCAACACGGGTTTCTACCTGGGTTTTGACATGCCCCGTCCGGCCCTGCCTCCTACTATCAAGGCCGACGAGAAGACTGCGCTCTACGACCTGACGCTGGGCAACGCCCAGGTGCAGGCACCTGCCAACGGAGTACGGAACGCCTATTTCATGCCCGTGAAGGGGCAGACCCTGACGCTGAGTGGGGCGGTGGAAGGCGACGTGACGCTGTGGAAAGGTATGCAGGGTACGCTGGTGGTCGCTCAGGAGGTTGCAGCCACGAGTCGGCTGATTGTCTCGGAGGGCACCGTGGAGGTAAATGGCCAGATGGCCTGTCCGATAGAATTGCGAGCAAGAGGAGTGTTGACCGGCAAGGGGACGATCGCTTCCCTCCTCTTCGAGGGGGCATTGAACGAAGTGGAGGGTGGCATCCGGCCTTCGGGAACGCTGACGGTGAATGGCAACTTGGCGTTCAACCAAAGGATGTTCTTGACCATTGATTTGGATGCGAAAACCCAGCTGAAGGTGAATGGCGACCTCTCGGTGACGGACACGCTGATGTTCTGTTTAGAGGCATCGGAACTGAAAGAGGGTACTTACCCTCTGATAACCTATACGGGCAGCTTCAGTGGCGACGTGGCCCATTGCGGTGTGCGCGGTGCCGTGGGTGTGTCCTATGAAATTGTGAATACGGGCAACGCCATCGAACTGGTTGTGAAGGGACAGCGTGATGCGCTGGCCAATGTGCAATGGCGGGGCGACAAGAGCAACACGTGGGATTACTCGACGGAAAACTGGGCCGTACAGGGCGAACCGACGACGTTCGTGGCTGGCGACGGTGTGGTGTTTGGCGATGAGGCTGCGAGTACGACGGTCGATATGCCGTCGTTGATGCCTGCTGCCAGTGTCGAGGTGAATAGCACGAAGACTTATACTTTCCAGGGCAACGGTGGCCTGACGGGTAGCGGCGGACTGGTGAAGAACGGTTCGGGCCGACTGGTGTTGGCTGCAAAGAATGCCGACTATACGGGTGCGACGGTCATCAACGAGGGAACGGTGGTTTTGAAGGAACTCTCCATGCAAGGCTCACCGTCCAGCATTGGCGTGGGCTCTACCAGCACGGCACGTTGGAAGGTGGGCAAGGCGACGATGGTGTTCGATGGGGCAAGTCTGGCTACCGACCGTGGCATCCAACTGAATGACACGGCCACCTTCCAGATTCCGACCAACTGTTCCACGACCTTGAAGGGACAGGTGGCAGGTTCCACGGCGGGTGTGTTGAGAAAGACGGGCAGCGGACAGCTTTCGTTCTCCTATTCCGCCGCCAATACCTACAAAGCGACCCTGTTTGCCGAGGGTACCATCGCACAGGGAACCTACAACGCCACCGTGGGTGCTGCAACCAGTGAGTTGCACGTGACGGGCAATGTGCGTTTTATCCAGTTCTATACGACCAACTCCGGCGATTCGCCGACGTTCCAAAACAAGCTGAACATCGACGAGGGTAAGACCCTCACCTTCATCGGGACAGGCCGTGGCTCGTTCAAGAGTACGCTGGTGGGCAAGGGTACACTGAAACTCTCCTCGGGATACGTCCGTTTCGACAATTCCATGAATGCCAAGGATTTTGAAGGAACTGTAGAATTGGGTGCCGGTGCCAACCGCTTTATTCAGGCCATCGACATGCAGAAAGGTACGCTGGTGGTCGATGAGAATGTCAGTGTGACAGGCTACAAGGCCGGCGGCAGTGGTACGCAGACCTTTACCTATAAGCTGGGCGGTGTGCAAGGTGCCGGACAGTTGGGTGCAGGTACTTGGAACGTGGGCTATGCAGGCCATGACGATACTTTTGCCGGACAGTTTGCGGGCAGCGTGAATAAATATGGTGAGGGTCGTTGGGTGCTGACGGGTGCCTCGACGGGTACGCTCAACGTCTATGAAGGTACGGTGTGGGCAAACTGCACAACGGCAGCCACCACGTCGGGCGGCATCGTCGTTCGCAGTGGGGCAACCTTGAAGGGAAACGGACAGGTGCAGAACCTGACGGTGAAATCGGGAGCGACGTTGGGTACACTCTATCGCTCGCCCGCCATCACGTCGCAGGTAGGAACCCTGACCGTCAACGGAAACCTGACCACGGAGGCCGGTGCCGTCATTGAGGTGCGCACTCGCTCCACGGCTTCAAAGACAACCACGGACGTGTATAGCGTCAAGGGCAATGCCACGCTGACTTCGCCCGTCTTTAATCTGTCGCAACTCAACTCATCCTACAGCTATGTGCCCGGTCAGGACCTGCGCATCATCGACTGTGCCGGAACGCTGACCATCAACGGAACGCCGACCCTCCAGCCTGCTGTGCCGATGCCGGGCTATGAATGGGACACGAGTTCGCTGGCTACGGAAGGAATCCTGCGGGTACGCCCCTTGGAGGTTGTCACGCTCTCGGATGTCACGAACCTGATACGCTCTTACTTGATGGACAATAGCGACGGACGGATTCGCCTGACCGATGTCACGGCGTTGCTGCAACGCTATTTAAAATAAAA
>CAJONZ010000068.1 GCA_905236065.1 uncultured Bacteroidaceae bacterium
AATAATAAATAAACAAATGGCGGTATTAGCATTTCAAAAACCAGAAAAAGTCGTAATGTTGGAAGCAGACGACAAGTTCGGAAAGTTCGAGTTCCGTCCCTTGGAGCCTGGGTTCGGAATTACTATCGGTAATTCCCTGCGCCGCATTCTTCTTTCTTCGCTTGAGGGATATGCCATCAACACCGTGCGCATAGCCGGCGTTGAGCACGAATTCTCAACCATTTCAGGCGTCAAGGAGGATGTCACCAATATTATCTTGAACCTCAAGCAAGTAAGATTCAAGCAAATAGCTGATGGAATCGAAACCGAGAAGGTGTCTATCTCCATTGAGAACCAGACCGAGTTTAAGGCTGGCGACATCGCTAAATTCCTCAGTGGATTTGGAGTGTTAAATCCTGATTTGGTAATTTGTCATTTAGATTCTCAGGCAACTTTGGACATTGAATTGAGCATTAACAAAGGACGCGGCTACGTACCCTCAGAAGAGAACAGAATCTACTGCAAGGAACTCAACGAGCTCGCCATCGACTCAATCTACACTCCAATCCGCAATGTTAAATTCGCAGTCGAAAACTATCGTGTGCAGCAAAAGACCGACTATGAGAAGCTCGTTCTTGAAGTGACCACCGACGGTTCCATCCATCCGAAGGACGCCCTCAAGGAGGCGGCCAAAATCCTCATCTACCACTTCATGCTCTTCTCCGACGAGAAAATCACACTCGAAAACGCAGAGCTTGACGGTAACGAGGAATTCGATGAGGAAGTATTGCGTATGCGTCAATTGCTTAAGACTAAGCTCGTCGATATGGATCTCTCCGTTCGTGCCCTCAACTGCTTGAAGGCAGCCGACGTGGAGACATTGGGCGACCTTGTACAATTTAACAAAACTGACTTGCTTAAGTTCCGCAACTTCGGTAAGAAGTCACTCACCGAGCTCGACGACTTGCTGGAGAGCCTCAACCTCTCGTTCGGAACAGATATTTCTAAGTATAAATTAGACAAAGACTAAGATTAAACAATGAGACACAATAAGAAATTCAATCATCTGGGTCGCACTCACTCTCACCGTGCAGCAATGCTTGCCAACATGGCGGTTTCCCTCATCGTGCACAAGAGAATCACCACCACACTTCCAAAGGCAAAGGCTCTTCGTGTATATGTAGAGCCACTCATCACTAAGGCAAAGGAGGACACGACCCACTCCCGCCGTATAGTCTTCAGTTACCTCCAGGGAGGTGCGAGCAGTATCTCTCGCCACTTCAAGAACGAGGTTAAGGAGACAGGTTTCACCACCGTACAGAAACACGCCATCGACCTGCTTTTCGGTGAGATTGCTCCGAAGGTAGGCGAACGTCCAGGTGGCTACACCCGCATCATCAAGCTCGGCAAGCGTGCCAACGACGACGCCGATATGGCATTCATCGAACTCGTTGACTTCGACGAGAACATGGCCAAGACCGAGGCTAAGAAGACTCGCACCCGCCGCTCTCGCAAGTCTGCCCCTAAGGCAGAGGCTCCCGCCGCTGAGGCACCTGTAGCAGAAGAAGCACCTGCAGCAGCTCCCGCAGAGGCACCCGCCGAGACTCCCGCCGAGACACCAGCGAAATAATCCAGTAACCCAACAAACCCTGCATAGCGGGCACGTACACATCCAGCGTGTGTACATGCCCGCTTTTTTCGTGTTCGCATTTTTAAGTCCCGCAGAAATCGCAGAAATCGCAGAAAGGACTTCGCATGGCGAAGCACTCCTCTGGCTCCTTGACTCCGTAAAAAAATAGTCTCACAGAAATCTCGGAAATCCACAGAAATTTTCTGTGTATCTCTGTGCTTTCTGTGTGACTTTTTGTGCCCATTCCCCCCCAATCATGACGGCTCATTACAAAAATCAGGGGTGAAAATCATTTTTTTTGAATAATCTTTGATTATTTAATCCCGAATGCCTAAATTTGTCACGTTTATGGGGTGGCACACCAAAACAGCCCCTCATCCTGACCGTAACTAACAATGAACCCCAACTATTCAAATAGCAACCCAGAGCAGAGCAGCATGGCCGGCGAACCGGCTGTGGCAATGATGCTCCCGAAAGCATCAAGGCCATTCGCTGGAAAACGGACGGGCGTTTCTCATGTCGGAAGTTGGCAAGAAAAAGTAAAAGCCTTTGTCTATGCAAACTACGACGAGGCACGGGCAAAAGAGTTGGAGGCACAAAACTTCCTGATAGGCCAGCCCTTCGTTTACGATGAAGCCCAGACGGAACAAGACTGGGAGCAGATAGAACAAGCGGCAGCAGAAAGCGGCGAGGCCACACCACAAGCAATCAAAAAAGTCTTTGACAGATGGCTCAACTTGTAGTGAAATGGAGCAACAGGGCCCTGCGAAAACTCGACGACCAATCTCTTTGGTATTTGGCAAATTGCGGTAACATCTTTGTCAAAACATTTGTCGCAAATGTAAAAAGCAGTGTGGAGACAATATCAGGAATGCCCGAGATAGGAGTTTTGCGAAAGCAAACACAAACCCGCACCTACAGACTATATTATAACCATCCCAAATGTGCAATCTATTATTGGTACGACACCAAAGAAGTGCATATTATGGATTTGATATTTACCCGGCAGGGTGTGAACAAATAACGATGAAGCCCAACTATACAAATATACCCTCAGAGCAGAACGGCATGGCCGGCGAGTCGGCTGTGGCATACGCGCCTCAAAGACATGCGGCACGAAGGAATGAGTGTTGCAAGGTGGAAGATCCGACTTTGATGACCAGGGAGGACTTCTACGCCAAGCTCGACCGTGCAGAACGGGACATAAAGGCGGGGCGGGGTGTGACATTCACGAATTTGGAAGACATGCATGGCTTAATACGCTGTAAAATATGTACAGAATCACCTTCTCTCCAGACGCAAAGATGGACTTGGGAAAATTGAGGCGAAACGAACCGCTAAAAGGAAAACCTGAAAAGCGTTGGAGTAGGCAGATTACAAAGAAACACAGGCTGGTATATCGTATTTTTGAACACGAAATATATGTCGAGGTACTTTCGGCCTATGGACATTATGACGATAAATAGACAAAACAACATAACATTCAAAAATAAATTATTTACTAACCAATCAAATTAAACAAAATGAAAAGGAAATTACTTTTTTCAGCACTTCTCGTCACGGCAGGGCTTCTGAATGCCTCTGCGCAGACAGATGTGACAAGTACGTATCTGACGAACGCGGACTTCTCATCCACGGATGGGTGGACACAGAATCATTCCAGTCAGTATTGGGCATTAGGTAATGGCCTTATCGGTACTTATGTTGTGGCCAATAACTATACATCAACAACCGATGCGACCCACCTGGATACTGAATATTGCCTAGGTATCCAGTGCCGCTGGAACACCAATTATGCAGCCTTTCAGCAGACGAAAGAAAATGCATCGTTGGAAGCAGGTACCTATACCGTCACATTTGATGTACAGAACACAAACACAGCTACGGCTGCTAATGCTAACTACGAAAACTTGTTCTATGTGAAGGTAGGTGACAACACGTATTACGATAGTGCTACAGAATGGAAGAACTCATCTCCCACTTGGACGGCTCACACTATTTCGTTTGTTGTTGATAAAGCTATGACAGCTAATGTAACTTTCAGTTTTGGCTATGTCCTGAATACTAACAATGGTACTGGTGCAACTCCTCATATTTATGTTAGCCATCTGAAGATTACTTGGAGTGCTGACCCCTTGAAAGCTGCTAAGGATGCTCTTCAGGCAGAGATTGACAAGGCCAAGCTTTGTGATGCTAAGGAGGGATTGGCAGATGCAATCTCCGCAGCTGAAAGTGCGTTGGCAAGTGCTACGACTAAAAGCGAACTGGAAGAGGCTCTTACCGCCCTGCAAACTGCCGACAAGGATGCAGTGCTTCGTTACGAGAATGGTCTCGCCGATGCCACATACGCCGCTCCTGTTGTGACTGATTTCGTGGTGAACGGAACGTTTACTGATAACGTAAGTGGTTGGACATGTACTGGCGGATTCCAGAACCAAACTCGCGCATCCAACCAAAGCGGTGCCTTCACGGTTCCTTTCTTTGAGAACTGGAATGGCTCTGCCAAAGTGAACAAGATGTACCAGACCATCAGCAATATTCCTAACGGTACTTACCGCCTTGACATTGCTGCCTTCGTAAACACACTTGCCGACCCCAACGAAAGCCAGTATGTGTTTGCCAATGACGACAAGGTCTATCTGACTACAGGCACCCCAACAGCCTACGAGGTTTATACCGTTGTTACCGACAACCAGGTTGAGATTGGTCTGGAGCAGACGACAGCTACTGCTAACTGGATGGGTATCGACAACGTCAGCCTGCGTTACTATGGTGCCGGTGATGTTATCAACGCTGCTAAGAACGCGGGTCACAAGCTGGCATGGGAAGAGGCTAAGGCTGCTGCCGAGGCCGCTATTGTCAACGGTGACTACGCCAACGTGTTAGGTGGTTCTGAGGAGACAGCCCTTCAGACAGAGATTGACAAGGCAGAACCTTCAACGGCAGATGACTACGATGCTGCCGCAGCGGCTCTGGCATCTGCTACATCTACTTTCATTGCTGCCAAGGGTAACTATGACATCTTTGCTACTTACAACATAGACTTGTCTTATGCAGATCCTGCCAAGAAGCCTGCCATTACCAGCGAATCAACCGCTGCTTCCATCATAACTGCCCTCCGTGCTTACTATGAGAGCAATGCCATAGCAGAAGGTGTTGAAGGTAAAGTTGATTACACTTCTGTTGTTGCTGCTGCCAACGCTGATACCAACACAGGTTGGACCAATGGCATCGGAACGAACACCAATGAAGGTTACACCGATGCCGATGGTAATGTATGCACTAAGTACCTTGATGGCGGTTGGTCTAGTAGTGCAGGTGCTAACATTGATATGACTCGTGAGGTAGTTGTACCTGCTGGTAGATATCTGCTTACAGTGACAGCACGAGGTGCATCCGATCTTACACAATATACACTTTCTATTGCAGGTGAGACTGTAGATTTGCCTAAACTCAGTAGCACTGGTGGTATATTTGGTAGAGGATGGAATGATGTTTCCCTGGAATTTGAAAGCGATGGCTCCGCCCAGACTCTTGAAGTAATTGCTAAATCTACAGCTTACTATCAGTGGATTTCTATCAACCGTTTCCGCCTTGTTCAGCTTGAAGAAATTGTCGTTCCGATGGCTGATACAGATGACTATGCTGCTCTTGCCGCTGCTATTTCAACTGCTGAGACTAATAAGCTTGGATTTGAGGATGGCAAGTATGCTCCTTACAACAACGTTGCAGCATTGACGGCTCTTGCTGCCGCTAAAGCAATCGATCCTCAGACAGATAACCTTCAGAAGGTTGTTCAGAATGCAATTACAGCCCTGACTTCTGCTACTTGGACTCCTAACGACGGTGACGTAGATGCCATCTACAATGGTCTCTTCGCAACGGTCGCAGAAGGTGCTAACTATCCTGATGGTTGGACTCGTACGAACGCTTGGGGCCAGATGCAGACGGGATTATCTGGTGATTATGCTACAGCCTACTACAACCAGCCGGGTTCTTTGAAGTATGGTGAGAACGGTGTTTACACCATGCCATTGGCTGCAAATACTTGGTACAAGCTTTCGTTTGCATACCGTTCACATGAGAACAATTCAAATAAAGGTGTAACCGCAAGTGTACTGAACGAAGAAGGAGAAGGCCTGGATTCATACGGATTCCCCGAAAATGGTTCTACTTCTGTCTGGAAGACAGCTGAGGTTGGTTTCAAGACAGGTGCTGCAGGCAATTATGTTCTTACTTTGGCTAACGGTGGTAATACATGGATGACCAATGTTTCACTCGTGAAGGCTGAGACTACCGACGTAACAATGGTTGTTTCTAAAGCTCAGTATGCAACTTTCGTGGCTCCATTCGATGTTACAATCCCAGCCGGTGTTGATGCATATACAATTAGCGGATTTGAGGATGGCAGCGATAAAGTTCTGAAACTTGATGAAGTGGATACAACGATTCCAGCTAATACTCCTGTTGTGCTCTTCTCTGAGAGCGCTGCCCAGAACGCTGTGAACGAAACATTCACTGGTGTTGCTGTTTATGAAGGCGCAAGCCTTACTTATGGTTGGCTGACAGGTGTGTATGAAGAAACTCAGGCGGAAAATACCTGGTATGTTCTCCAGAGCCAAAATGGTAAGGTTGGCTTCTATGAGGTTCTGGATATTAAGCCTAGTATTCCTGCTTACCGTGCATATCTCACAAAGCCTGCTGGTGCCAAGGAACGTGCCTTCTTCTTCGACGGTGATGCTACCGCAATCGAAGCTGTATCAGCTATCGCTGCTGGCGAGATTGAGGCAATCTACACGACTGGTGGCGTTCAGGTACAGAGCCTGCAGAAGGGTATGAACATCGTCGTACTGAAGAACGGCAAGACTCAGAAGGTATTCGTAAAGTAATTGATTAACCATTAAAACTCAGAATCTGAAATAATTATGAAAAAAATGTATGTAAAGCCTGAGATGATGGCTAAAGAAATCAAGGTAGCCTCTCTTATCTGCCTTTCACTCCAGAGTGCCGCCGCTGACAGCAGCGAGGTGCTGGTGAAGGAGCGCGGTACCCGCACAGAGGTGGAGGTTGAGGATCCCGAGGAGATTCTCTCTATCGAGAACGAACCCAACTACGGTTCTATCTGGTAATAACACACTGAAATATATTTGGACAGGCAGACAGGGAACTTTTCCTTGTCTGCCTGTTTTTGAGCCCCTTCCTAACCTCCCCCATAGGGGAGGGACGCCATCCGGTACGGACGCCCCTCCTTCGGCTCCTTCGCTCCGTAGCGTTTTCTTTATGGTCTAAGGAGCCGGGGAGGGAAAGGAGCGTCGGCGTGTTACGTCGATGGAAACGCACGGAACATTTCTGTGTTTTCTGTGTGCTTTTGAAAAAATTGTCCCGCAGAAATCGCAGAAAGAGCCTCGCAAGCGAAGCCTCCTTTGGCTCCTTGTCTCCGTAGCGTTTTTATGGTCTAAGGAGTATAGGAGGAAAAGGAGTGTCGGCGTAACACGCCGATAGAAACTCCCTTGGCTCCGTAGAAAAATAGTCTCACAGAAATAACGGAAATCCACAGAAAATTTCTGTGCATATCTGTGTTTTCTGTGTGCCCTTTGAAAATAATGAAGCTGGGGTGAAAATCTTCTGAGGCTGCGGTGTATAAAAATATTCTCGACGAGAATAAAAAATATGGCGGTGGGAATAAAAAGTATATCGTCGGGAATAAAAATATTCTCGTCGAGAATAATTTTGGAGAGTGCGGCGTGGGAAGATTTGGAGCGAAGCGTGAGGAAAAGCAGGGTGGGGGAGAAAATGAGGGAGATTTGATTTTTTCGGCTTTGTCTTGCCTTGATTCTGAAAAATAATTCGTAAGTTTGCAGCAAATTGCTAACTAACGCCTAAACCATTATGGATACTAAAACCGTTCAAACCGTAAAACGTGTCGCTTCTCTCGTTCTCTTTATGTTGATTTTCACAACCTTGGCCTCGGCACAAGGGGAGAAGAAGGAGGTGACTACCACCGAGCTTGCAAACTTGTATAAGAAGACCTCGTTCACGCAGACCAGCGTCCATGACCCCTCAGTCTATTGGGATGAGGCTTCGGGCTATTACTATATCTACGGTTCCCACTATTGTGGTGCGAAGTCGAAGGACTTGCGCAACTGGACGGGCATCTTCAACTACTACAACACCACCTACGACCAGGCTTTCAAGTCGAACCCGGCCCGCAAGGTGAAGCGTACGCTCAACGGCGTGACGGAGGAAGTGGATTTCCCGTCGTTCGATGCGGCGGCGTGGTGCTCAACGTACCATACCAACCACACCACGAACGGGCACACGACCACTGCCGACGAGTGGGTGAGCGGCGACCAGTGGGCTCCCGACCTGGTCTATAATCCGACCATGGGGAAGTGGTGCTATTATGTCAGCCTCAATGGTGATTTCTGGGCTTCCGTCGTGGTGTTGATGACGTCGAACAGCATCGAAGGCCCCTACACCTATCAGGGCCCGGTCGTCATGGGCGGCTTTATCGGCTCGAACAATTCCAAGGATAATATCAACAAGATTGCGCCCCCAAGCTATAAAGGCAGCGACCTGGAGATTGTACTGGGTACACAGGCATCCCTGCCCTCAAAGTACAACAAGGACAGCAGCAACGGCAGTTTCTGGCCCAACTGTATCGACCCGTGCGTCTTCTACGACGAGGAGGGTGAGCTGTGGTTGGCCTACGGCTCGTGGTCGGGCGGCATCTTCATGTTGAAGCTTGACAAGGAGACCGGCCTGCGCGACTATACCTATACCTATCCCAACGTGAACGCCGGACAGGTGACCTGTACGAGCGATGCCTACTTCGGCAAGAAGATTGCCGGCGGCGACTACGTCAGCGGCGAGGGCCCCTACATCCAGCACATTGGCAAGTACTACTACCTGTTTATGAGCTACGGCGGCTTTGCCCCCGACGGCGGCTACGAGATGCGCGTGTTCCGCTCCACCTCGCCGACCGGCCCCTACACCGATGCCAACGGCGCGGATGCCATCTTCAGCCGCTGGGTACTGAACTACGGCAAGGATGCCACTGACAACCGGGGTATGAAGCTCATCGGTGCCATGAACCAGTGGGGCACCATGACGGTGGGTGAGTGTGCCCAGGGCCACAACTCGGCCTGCACTGATGGCCAGGGACGCAGCTTCCTGGTGTGCCACACGAAGTTCAATGACGGCACCATCGGCCACCGTGTGCGCTCGTACCAGCTCTTCACCAACAAGTTCGGCTGGCTGGTCACGGCTCCGTTCCAGTTTGCCGGCGAGACCGTGACCGACGACTCGATTGCGGCCCGCTGTCCGTTCACCACAGCCGACATTGCCGGTGACTACCACGTGCTGCTGCATCCCTACCGCCTCGACCACAACAACTATCAGGAGGCCACGCCGAAGATGATTCACCTGGCCGAGGACGGAAGCGTCACGGGTGCCTACACCGGCACGTGGTCGGTAGATGAAGGGACGGCCTACTTCGCCCTGAAGTTAGGCTCCGTCACCTACAACGGCGTGATTACGGAGCAGACCTTGGAGAACAACACGGCCAAGACCATTGCCTTCACCACCGTCTGCAACACGAAGGGGAGCACGAGTTGCGGTGTGCCCGTGTGGGGCTACAAGCTGGCGCCCCAGAGTGCCATTGCCTACAACTACCAGCAGCATTCTGGCACGCACCTGAAGGTGAGCAGCTCGACGAGCAAGAACATCAGCATCATGTTCGACCCCGTGGAGAACACCACGCTCACGTGGTCGTCGTCCCACCCGGAGGTGCTTTCGACTACTGGCAAGTATAATCCCGACACCGTGGCCGTGCCCGTGGTGCTGACGGCCCGCCTCGAAAGTGGGGACTACTACTGGGAGAAGGCTTACAACACCCGATGCACGAAGGCTTCCGCCGTCACGGGCGATGCCTACACGGGCCTCGTGGCATACTATAACTTCGACGACAAACCGACCAAGAACCTCTACGACGAGACGCAGGCGATGACCTACAGCCGCAGTGGTCAGGGCACGGTGCCCGTGCTGGTGGAGGACTACGAGCGCTTCGGCAAGGTGTGTCACCAGTTCTTCGGTGCGAAGGGCACGAACAGCTATGCCCGCATCCCGAATCCGTTGCAGGGCAAGGAGAACCTGGAGGGCTTCACGGTGAGCCTGTGGGTGAACCGTGCAGACCAGAACAGCTACGACGCGCTGTGGAGCTTCTTCAACAGCACGTTGCCTTCCAGTGCGGGCGAGCGCCTTTTCTTCACGGGCAACAGCTACCTGGGCTACAACAACAATGCTGGCGACTGGTTCGACGTGAACCAGCCCGAGACGAAGACGGTGAACAACCTCGCGGTGGGTACGTGGAGTTTGTTCACGCTGACGTTCTCGCAGGAGAATGGCTATAAGTTCTACCTGAACGGCACGGCCTACACCTCGGCCAACATGCAGTATGCGGGCAGTGCCGAGAAGAAGGATTTCAACTACGGCCTTGTGACGCAGTTCGTTTCCTCGGCGAAATATTTCTTCTTAGGCATGGGCTCGTTCTGGGGTTCTGCCGAGGCTTATTTCGACGACCTGATGATTTACGACCGGGAACTTACGGCAACGGATGTACGTGCCCTGAACACGTTGCTCAACCGTGTGACGGATTTCAGCCCGAAGAGCACGCTGCTGGGTGACGTGGATGGCAACGGCGTGGTTGACTTTGCCGACGTGACGGCGCTGTTGCAGGTGTATCTGGGCATGACGGCCTCGTATGACCTCGCTGTCTGCGACATGGATGGTGATGGCTCCATCACCATCAACGACGTGATGGCGCTCATCTCGGTGTGCCTGAAGGAGTAGGGCGGTAACGCTCCATAGATACACACAGAAGATTTCTGAGACATTTTTTAGGTTCCGCAGATATTGCAGAAATGAAGGAAATTTCGCTTCGCCATGCGAAGCCCTTTCTGCGGGAAAACTATTTTTCAGTCACACAGAAATCACAGAGATACACAGAAATTTCTGTGGATTTCCGTGGTTTCTGTGAGACTTTTTTTCTACGGAGCCAAGGAGCCAAGGGAGGCTTCGCTACGAAGCCTTTTCTGCGATTTCAGCTATTTTTGCGGGACGATTTTTTCAAAGGCCACACTTTAACAGATGTTCACGGAAATTTTTGACAGCAATGGAGAAAATGCTTTTGGAGGCCCTGCTTTCCGTGGCGCGTTTTTTTCTGTGTGCGTATATCTTTGTTAAAATTGTGATTGGAATGAAATCTTTTTTTTAAAAATTTGTTTAGGTAAATAAATATTCGTTTCTTTGCAGAAGATATAGGAGGGCTTGAAGCGCCGATTTGGCCAAATATTTGCGCAAAAGTTCTTTTTTTATGTCTAATCGATTTTCTTTTATTAACGTTTCAAGCCCCTGTGGGGCCTTAACTAATCACAATTAGAAGAGGAAATACAAATCTAATCTTTCTAATATTATGTTTTATAACTTTCAGAGGAAAAAACTATGCAGTCACCTTCTTGTAGGAGGTGCGATGCTTGCTGCTGGTTTGGGAGTTTTCTCTTGTTCTGACAAGTATGACCTCGACTCAGACTCCAATCAACCGTCGGATCTGAGCGACATCTATCATTACTTGGAAGGACAGGGCAACTACAACAACTATCTGCAGCTGATTAGGGATCTGGGAGAAGACGCAGTCTTGTCCAAGACGGGTAGTAAAACTTTGTTCGTTGCTGACGATGACGCATTTACGAGGTTCTTTGCGTCGAACAGCTGGCATGTGTCGAGCTATGGCGAGCTGACGACGGCTCAGAAGAAGCTGTTGCTCTACACGTCCATGGTTGATAACCCATTCTCCACTTCGATGTTGGCCACGGCTGACGGACCGGTGAAGGGTGAGGTGTTCCGCCGCCCGACGTCCATGTCAATCTACGACTCGGTGTTGGTGGTTCCGGCCAGCGACCCGGAGGGCATCCTGCCAGACAACGAGCGTTTTGCCCAGCTGAAGGCAAATCACCCGTCGATTGTGCTTTTCGACGAGGAGACACAGCCTGCCCCAATGTTGCATTTCACATCTAAGTTCATGTCGGCGAACAAGGTGTTCACCACCGACATCGACTTCCTCTACAGCAAATGGCTGGGCAAGGACAACCGTGCCGAGGAGGATGTGTATGTGAACAATGCAAAAGTGATTGACGCGAACGTGTTCTGTAAGAACGGTTTCGTGCAGAAGGTGGATGAGGTCGTAATGCCGCTTGACAACATGGCCGAGACCCTTCGCAAGTGCTCACGCACACAGCTCTACAGCAGCATCCTGGAGCGTTTCGCCGCTCCGGCTTACTCCAAGTCGCTGACCGATGCCTACAATGGCAACAAGGGTACGAACTACGACTCGGTGTTCATCAAGCGTTACTTCTCCGACCGCTCGGTTGGCTCGAAGCTGGGTGAGGACACGAGCTTCGACCTGGACAAGGACGGCAACCCCTGCGACGGCTCCCTGAAGTTCGACCCAGGATGGAACGGTTTCTTCCCCGACATCACTTCGAAGGGTTCCGACCCAATGATGGAGGAGATGGCCGTGATGCTGGTTCCGACGGATGAGGCTCTGACTGCATGGTGGAACGGTGAAGGCGGTGATGACATCCGCAAGTTCTACGCCGCTGCCGACGACGACACGAAGACGGGACTCAAGAAGACTCCGGTCAGTGTGCTCGACAAGATGATTCGTGCCGGACAGTATGCTTCCTTCTGCCAGACCATTCCTTCCAACTTCAAGAACGTGCTGGACGACGCACAGATGGAGCTTGGCCTGAAGGAGTCGGACATCGACAGTGTCATCCTGGCTTGTAACGGTGCGATTTACCTGACGAACAAGGTGTTTGCCCCGACTTCCTACTCTTCAGTGTTGAGCCCGTCGGTGATTGACACCATGAGCTACAGCTCAATCTCCAATTCCATCCACAACATGGAGTATGAGGCTTACCTCAACTCTATGGTTTCCACTTACACCTTCCTGCTGCCGACGAACAAAGCGATGGCTTCTTATATTGACCCTGTTTCTTACGGTCAGGAGCAGCCGCAGCTGTGGACCTTCAACTATGACTTCTCACAGGCTCTGACAAAGCGTATCACGGTGGATATCTATAACTGTACGATTGATGAGAACGGTATTCCTACGGCTGTGGGCGAGAAGGTGACCACCCTCAAGAACCCAGACTGGAAGAACAATGACAACGCCATCAAGGACCGTGTGGAGGACCTTCTTGACAACATGATCATCACGGAAGGCTTCCAGCCCGGCAAGCAGTATTACAAGACCAAGGCCAACACGTTCATGCGCATTGTGCCTGATGGTAATAATTATAATGTATATGGCTCATGGCAGCAGCAGTACAACAGCCCAATCGTCGTGGAGGCCGACTCTGTCTATCAGAAGAAGAACGGTAAGACCTTCATCGTAGGCGAAATGCCGATGGGCGCATCGAACTCAGTTGCCAAGACGTTGGCACTCGACCCCGACAACTTCTCTGACTTCCTGTGGGTGTTGCAGAACAGTGGTGCCCTGAGTACGACCAACAGCAAGGATGGTTGGCAGGCCGGTGACCAGACCTACGGTAACCTCTTCAACCTGAAGGACGGTGGTTCAATCGGTGCTGAGGACGTGGATTCCAAGTCAAAGAAGGCTACCTACTTGTTGAACAACTTCCACTATACCGTGTATGCTCCGACCAACGCAGCCATGCAGCAGGCGTTTGCAGCCGGTCTGCCTGACGCTGAGGCCCTGCGCCTGGCTGAGGAATATGACCAGAGCGTGTCTGACGATCCCGAGGCAAAGGCTGACTCTGCCGCCAAGATTCAGGAGGTGCTGCTGGACTTCGTGAAGTATCACATCCAGGATAATTCCATCTTCGTGGATGCCGGCTTCAAGTCGGGCGACTATGAGTCGGGCAAGACGGAGTTGACGAAATCGACGAACATCGTGGAGGCAAGCTCCGAGACGACCATCACCGTGGTTGACGACACACACATCCTTGTGAATGCCCCGGCAGGTGAGAATACGTATGAGACTCCGAGCCAGTCGGCCAATGCCAATGTGATTACCCGCAATGCGAGCGGCGTCATCACGGCAGCCCAGTACTACACAGGCAAGTACTCTCCGGGTCGTCCTTACAAACTGAAGGTGAACGTGTCGGCAAGCGGCATGACGGTGACCGACGTGGAGGGTCATGTACGCCACGTCAGCACAGACGAGAAACTGCACAACCTGATGGCCCGCGAGTATTGGTACAAGGGTAGCACTACCATCAACCGTCCGTACCAAACTACACTGGACAACTCTTCGTTCGTGACCATCCAGGCCATCGACGGTCCTCTGTTCTTCGATTCAAATAACCAGTTCAAATACACACGTAAGCAACTTACTACAGAAGCAAAACGTCGTCGCTAATAAATCATTATCATGAAAAAAATATTATCAATCCTAATGCTATTGGCCTGCTTCTGCATCAATGCAAGTGCGCAGGTGAAGGCTGGCGATATTGTTAGCGGTCAGATTTGGGACGACCTCGAACCTCTGATGATGGTGAACGTTGTCGAGATAGACCACAATAATCGTATCGTTGCTGCGGGAGTTACGGATATCAATGGTAACTTCTCGTTCAAGATTGTCAGCCCAAAGAATAAGATTCGCATCTCCTACATTGGTTGCGAAACGAAAATCCTTCCCATCAACAAAAAGGCTTTCGGCAAGATTGTCTTGACCAACGCTACCCAGCTGAAGGAAGTTGTGGTGAAGGCTGTAAAGAAGACTCAGGGCTCTGGTATTCAGATTCCTGTGACGGAAATCTCAGTGGCCCAGCAGACCATCGACATGAAAGAGTTTGAAGGTCTGGGTATGACGAGTGTGGATGAGGCCCTTCAGGGACGTATCTCCGGTCTCGACATCGTGGCCAACTCTGGTAACCTGGGTGCCGGTACGACCATGCGTCTGCGT
Source organism: uncultured Bacteroidaceae bacterium (assembly GCA_905236065.1). Classification (GTDB taxonomy): domain Bacteria; phylum Bacteroidota; class Bacteroidia; order Bacteroidales; family Bacteroidaceae; genus Minthosoma. The sequence goes on from CAJONZ010000068.1 coordinate 14,598, forward strand.
GGTGTGAGCACCATCAACGGTAACGCCGACCCGCTCATCGTGGTGAACGGTAACGTCTGGACGAACGACGCCAACGCTGACTTCGACTACACGAACGCCAACGAGGAGAAGTTCGCCGAACTGCTGAACGTGAACCCCGAGGATATCGAGTCCATCTCGGTGTTGAAGGATGCTGCCGCTACGGCTATCTGGGGTTCGCAGGGTGCAAACGGTGTGATTGAAATCAAGACGAAGCGTGGTGCCCGTGGTAAGACCAAGGTGCAGTACTCCTACCGTTACACCAACAGCTGGCAGCCCAAGGGCTACAACCTGCTGACGGGTGATGACTATACCATGTACATGAAGGAGGCTTACTTCAACACAACCCAGACTTCGGGTTATGCAGACAACACCTCAAGCAGGTACATCCCTGAGATTGGCTACAACCAGAACTTCTCGGAGTGGCGCATGTATGACGACAACACGGACTGGCGCAAGGCCATCCAGCAGCACGGACAGAGCCATCAGCACTATGTAGCCCTGTCGGGTGGTGGTGAGAAGGCAAACTTCCGTATCTCTGGCGGTTACGACCATCAGACGGGTACGGTGATTAAGCAGAAGCTGGACCGTTTCACAACCCGTGTGGCTTTGGACTACTTCGTGAGTGACCGTATCAAGGTGAGCTCAAACTTCGACCTTACCTATACGAAGAACCAGAAGAACTACCGCTACAATGGTGAGGACCTGTTGGCCATTGCCTACCGCAAGATGCCTAACCTCTCTATCTATGAGGAGGATGAGAATGGCAATGACATCGAGGGCCGCTACTACACGATGAACCCGTACCTGACGAAGGCACAGGCTGGATACAATGCTGCCTCGGGTAAGTTCACCAACGACAACCCGTCGCTGCTGAAAGACCAGTATGCATTGCCTAACCCGGTAGCCGTGGCTCATCAGGCACTGAACAACGAGAAGACCATCAAGCTCTCTCCTGAGTTCATCTTCCAGTATGACATTCTCGGAACGGAGAACGACCAGACTCGCCTGAAGTATGAGGGACAGATTGTGTTTGACATCTACAACCTGAACCAGGATTCCTACTTCCCCGGCTCGCTGATTGCCACCGACTGGTCTTCTTCTTCTACTTATAATTACGCGAACGCGTACACGTATAAGAGCCATGCGCTCTCAACCCGTCACACCCTGACGTTCACTCCTCACTTCAAGAATGAGGACCACAGCTTGATTTTCCTGGCCCGTTTCCAGTATAACAACGGTTCTTCATCAAACCAGACCAATGGTCAGAAGTGGCTGCCTTCTGCTGACGGCATTATCTCTCCGTTGGCAGGTGGCGTGAACACGGACTTCGGTACGGGTGCCGGTGAGTGGAAGTCTCAGTTCTTCCTCTTCTCGCTGCACTATGCCTACAAGGGCCGCTACATCGTTGACGCTACTTTGCGCCGTGACGGTTCCACCAAGTTCGGTCCGTCAAACCGCTGGGGTAACTTCCCAGGTCTCTCCGCTCGTTGGAACATCAGCGACGAGCCTTGGATGAAGTGGGCTGAGAAGTGGCTCTCGATGCTCTCCATCCGTCCAGGTTGGGGTATCGTAGGTCGTCAGCCGGATTCAGAGTACCTGTTCTACTCGAAGTATGCATCAGGCGGTAACTACCTGAACGAGACTTCTGTCTATCCGTCTAACATCCGTCTTTCCGCCTTGAAGTGGGAGCAGAAGGAGACCTTCAACCTTGGTTTCGACTTTGGCTTCTTCGACGGTCTGATTGATGGTGACCTCTCACTCTATACACAGAAGACCACCGACCTGCTGAACAGAGGTTTCGGTATTTCTTCCTCTTCAGGTTTCACATCGCTCGCATGGTACAACTGCGGTTCGATGCGTAACAATGGTTGGGAATTCAACATCAACGGTCACAGAATCGTGAAGATTGGTAAGAAGTTCTCGATGGACTTCAACATCACTTTCGCCAACAACCGTAACAAGATTATCGACATGCCGGAGACCGTCATCGAGTCAATGAACGGTGAGTTCAACTATTCGAACGGCTCGTACCTGTCACGTATTCAGCTGAACAACCCGCTGGGTTCCATCTACGGCTTCCGCTCGAAGGGTGTGTATGCTTATTCAAACATCCCGAAGGTGCGCGACCGTGTGACTGGCAGTGAATTCTATGTGGATGCCGACATGAACGAGATTGACAAGACGAAGTATATGATTATCGAGACCGGTGGTAAGAACGCTCCTGTAGTCCGCACCGCTGAGGGCGACGTGGTCTATAGCGCAGCCGGCACACCTAAGAAGATGTACTTTGACTACAACAATGGTACGAAGTATGAATTTGTAGGTGGTGACGCCACGTATGAGGATATCAACAACGATGGTAGCATCGACGAGCTCGATATCGTTTATCTGGGTAGCTCACTGCCGAAGCTGACCGGTGGTTTCGGTGTCAAGTTCAACTATACTGGCTTCACCTTGAACCTCCAGTTCAACTACCGCTACGGCAACAAGGTTATCAACTATGCCCGTATGAACATTGAGAACATGGCGACCAACTCGAACATGTCGCAGGCTGTCAACTGGCGTTGGCACAACGAGGGCGACGAGGCTCCAATTCCACGTGCTGCAACGGCGGCTACCGGTGTGAACACCTACAACTATCTGGGTTCTGACCGTTTCGTCGAGGATGCCTCTTTCCTCCGTCTGAACTACGCACAGCTCTCTTATACCTTTGAACCGAAGACACTCAAGCGGATAGGTATCTCTTCACTCAGACTGAACCTGACTGTGAACAATGTATTCTGTATCACCAAGTACTCAGGTGCCGATCCTGAAGTCGTTCAGGCTGGTTTCGCACCTGCAGGTGACAATTCACGTACTCCACGTTCCAAGTCATTTACACTTGGCGCTTCAATCTCATTCTAACCGTATAATACCATTATGAAGAATATTAAGAATAAAATAAAATTCATTGCAGCGGCAGCAGTGGTTGGCACGGCTGTCTCAGGGTGCTCGCTTGACATGCTTCCGCTCAACGAGGTTGTGCTCGAAAACTATTGGACGGACAAGGCTGACGTTGAGAGCGTGGTGAATTCTTGTTATGCTGCGCTGAACGAGAATGGCTATATCTCAAGCCTCATCGTGTGGGGTGAGAGCCGTTCGGACAACACTACTCCCAATGCGGATGCCCCCAATGATTTGCGCAACCTGATGAAGGGAAACCTGAAGGTGACGAATGGCTATTGCAGCTGGTCATCCTTCTATAATGTAATCAACCGATGCAACACCGTGCTCTATTATGCAGCACAGGTGGCACAGGAAGACCCGAACTACACGGAGTCTGACTATCGCATCACGCAGGCCGAGACAAAGTTCATGCGTGCCTATTCTTACTTCACATTGATCAAGACGTTCAAGGATGTTCCATTCTCATTGGAGCCTTCGATTGACGACAATGTGGATTACATGCTCCCAAGAACCTCGTTCGACGAGATTCTGAATGCGTTGATTGCCGACATCGAGGCTTGCAAGGACTATCCGCCAATCCGTTACACCTCGGCAGTGTATAACACGGGTCGCGTGACACGCGATGCCATGTATTCCCTGTTGGCCGAGCTGTATTTGTGGCGTGCCTCAGACTACCGTGCTGACGCAGGTGCCAAGCAGGCAGACTACCGTGCTTGTATCGCATGTTGTGACTACGTGCTGAACCATAAGATTAACCAGTTCCGGGAGAATAACTTCCAGAATGCCAATGGTCAGTCGATTGATTTGACACAGGTCTATGACAACTATGTCTATTCAGCATACGGTATTCCATTGCTGAAGGAAGAGGCCGGTACCGTGTCGAATGGCCCACAGGGTTACAATTCGATATTCGGAACAGGAAACTCTTTCGAGTCTATCTTTGAGATTTCCTTCACCACAGGTACGAACGATACAAAGAACACGGACGTGTCTGTGATGTACGGCGGCTATGAGAAAAAGGATGCCACGGGCGTGACAAGATATATCCTTGCGAACGAGAACCTGATTAACGACGTGCCTTCTGCCACGACCTATAGCAACGAAAACCTTTTCACTGTCGGTTCAGACTACCGCTCCATTGAGAACTTCCACTACACAGGCGGCGGTGGTTCGCAGGAGATTTATAAATATGTGGTCATGAACAATCGTGCGGGCAGTTCTTCGGGTACCAACTTAGGAAAGGTTGGCGCGAAGTATGAGGCTCCGGACACCAAGGCTGCACAGAGTGTACGCTCATGGACTTCACAGTATGAGAACTGGATTCTGTATCGTATGACAGAAATCATGTTGTTCCGTGCCGAGGCCGAGATTGAGCTGGCTGGCTTAATCAACAAGAACGCCATTGCCACAGCGAACTTCACAGGCTATCATGAGGGTGCTTCACTTGGAACCGCTGAGGATTTGTATGCCGATGCCTTCAACCTGATTTGTGCCGTTTATATGCGCTCAAATCCATACGTGAAGGGTGTCATTACAAACAACTACATGCCCAAGCTTTCCGATTATGATGCGTTAGAGAAGTATGAGAAGCTGCTCATGCTGGAACGCCGACGTGAGTTCATGTTCGAGGCAAAGCGTTATTACGACCTTGTCCGCACAGCCCGTCGCGAGGGTAACACCTCACAGCTTCAGCAAGCCGTTACTTCCAAGTATGGCGAAGCTTCCTCAGGTATTGTCGCAAAACTGAAATTGCTTGACTTCATGTACATGCCAATATCGAAGAGCCAGATTAAGATCAATCCGAACCTGACTCAGAATCCTTGCTATGATGATGAAGAAGAATCCGTAAAAAATTAAAGAACAATGAAAATACTGAATTTTAAGTTTTTGGCTGTCGCTTTCGCTTTGATGACAGCCGCTCAGCTCAGCCTTGTCAGCTGTTCTGATGACCCCGGTGCTGAGAACTACTACACCAGTACTTCTGAGTATGCCACAGATTACTTGAAGGGTAGGGATCAGTATAGTCTGTATGTACAGATTCTGCAACGTGCGACGGGTGAGAAAGGAAATCTGCGTCTGATTGAGCTTCTTGGCACTTATGGCTCATACACCGTCCTGGCTCCGACCAACGACGCCGTGATGTCCTACCTCGCCATGAAAGGCGTGTCTTCCGTGGACGAGCTTCCGAAAGAAGACTGCGACACCCTCGCATTGAATTCTATTCTTGAAAGCGTAAATTTCACCTCCGACCCCATCTTCGGTCAGGATTTGCAGAACATGCTCGACCAGTCAGTCATCTTCACCGCTGACTCCATTACGGAAATCGTGGATGGAAAGCAGGTGACTCCCGTCTATGTAAACGGCTCCCGTCTGATTGCAATGGATGACTCCGTGTCTAACGGTGTGGTTCATACTGTCAACAAGGTGGTGGAGACCAGTACGGAGATGGTGGCTGAGTATCTGGATGGTGACTCTAACTGCTCCCTCTATGCTCAGGCTCTGAAGGCCACGAAGGTTGACCAGCTGATGTCGAGAGTAAGGGACGAGAACTATAGCGTAGGCAGCGACTCCCTCGACTGGACCAACGACGCACTTGTGATGAGTACGGCGACGGAGTATGACAACGTGGCCTACATGGAGCACCGTTACTTCAAATACACCATCTTTGTCTGCCCGGACGATGTCCTGAAAGAGAAATATGGTATTACGACTTTGGACGACCTCCGTGCCAAGGCACATGAACTCTATGACCCGGTTTATCCGGAAGATGCAAACGTGACAGACGAAACGGATCGCCGAAATGCGCTCAACCGCTTCATCTCCTACCACATCCTCGACCGTTATGCTTCCTACTACAACCTGACCTGTGTGGACGGTGCGAACTCTACGCTGGCCATCAACTGGAACCGTCGTAAGTGGGATATTGCCGACTGGTACGAGACCATGATGCCTTACTCAATCATGAAGTGCTCCTTCCCGTCAGGTACACAGACCGGTCTCTACATCAACCGTCGCGGTGTTCAGTCACGTGCCGACGAGCGCGGTGTGTTTGTCCGTGGTGCAAAGGTCACTCCGACCGACCAGATGGACCGAATCAACACATGCCGCAATGGTGTTTACCATTATATCGACGACATCATCGCCTACGACGAGAACACACAGAACGTCGTGCTGAACGAGCGTCTGCGTATCGATGCCTCCACCCTCTCACCTGACTTCATGACCAGTGGAGCCCGTGGACACAAGACCCGCTCAAACTATGAGAACGGTAAGTACGGCATCTGGGATGCAACCAGCAACCACAACAATAAGCAGACCTGTCTCGGCTTCAAGGCGGGTACGGCCAAGAACTTTGAGTTCAACAACAACACCCACATCCATGTCCGTCCGCGTACACTGTCGTTCTGGTCATATCAGGGTGATGAGGTGACCGTTCTCGGTATCTTCGACTTCAAGGTGAAGATTCCACCCGTACCGGCAGGTACCTACGAGGTTCGTCTGTTCACTTGCGTCGATTTCTCCAACCGTGGTATCATCCAGGTTTACATCGACGACGTGCCACAGGGAATCCCGTTCGACATGCGTCCAGGTGGCGTACAGTTGTTCGGTTGGAAGTCAGACACAGCACTGGGTGACGAAGACGCTATCGCCTCGTTCGACAAGTCTATCCACAACCTCGGCTGGATGAAGGGTCCGAAATCCTACTATTCTGCCTCCAGCGAGTCGGGTGGTACGCAGGGAACTTGTTTCCGCGACGCACCGAATACCATCCGTAAGGTGCTTGGAACCTTCGTGAGCGACGGTAAGAGCGACCATTACCTGCGCTTCCAGCAGAAGATTGAATCCACGAAGAATGCGATGAACTTTGACTTCCTCGAAGTCTGCCCAAGCTCGGTTTATAACAACGAGTATTATGCAGAGGATAGATGGTAAATTCTTAAAATTTAAATTGTAATATGAATAATAACATAAAAAACACTTTCCGTACAGGAATTCTTGTGGCTACCGGCCTTGTGGCACTCTATTCCTGTTCAGATACGTGGGACGAACACTACAATGCAGAAGCCGTTTCTACATCCGCGTTCAATGGAACCACCATGCAAGCCATTGAACAAACGGCTCCTCAGTTTGCTGAGGTCATCCGGGCAACAGGCTTTGACCGCGAGCTTGCATCGTCCAACACGTACACGATTTGGGTACCCGCAGATGGTACATACAACAGGGACAGCCTGCTTGCCGTTGCGCAGACAGACCCATCCTCTGTAATCAAGCGATTCCTCCAGAACCATGTTGCCCGCTATTCCATTCCCATGGGACTCTCCAACCAGGAGGTCGCCCTGCTCAACACCAAACTGCTGACCATGACAGGAAAAGAAGAGCACAAGATGGGTTCTGCCAACATCATCAATGGCAATGTGAGATGCAACAACGGCCTGATACACTTCATCGACGGCGAACTTCCCTATATGAACAACATCTTCGAGCTGATTGAGCAGGAGTATAACCGCTCGACCAATGCCTCGAAAGCCGACAGTTCGCTCTATGCCTTCCTTTCTGTCTTCAACAAGGACTCGCTCCTTGAAGACAAGTCAGTCAGCCGTGGCGTAGATGAGAACGGTGAGAAGATTTGGGTCGATTCCGTTACTTTGCGCAACAACACCGCTTTGAAGAATGTAGATGCACTGGTGTATGATGAGGACTCAAACTACATCGCCCTCATTCCAACGGTCGAGGCATTCCAGAAGCGTTATTCCGAAGCCAAGTCCCTGTTGAAATTCAATCCGCACATGGACTCCGGACTTACCTTCAGCAAGACCGACTCTTTGCAGAACTACTATGCGAACATGTTCTCCATGAACGACCTGTTCTACAACCGTAGTGCCAACGAACACTGGGAAGACTCTTTGAAGTCAACCGTCTATACATCCATGTCATGGCCTTACGGTCTCTACTATCGCCGAACCGACAACCTCCATCACGATATGCCAGAGGACAAGGAAGTGAACGACATCCTCGCAACCGTGGGACTTGCCGACTCCATCGTATGCTCCAACGGTATCGCCTATCTGATAGATGAATATCCAATGGACATCACGGAGCAGTATTTCAAGAAGCTGAAGGTGTCTGCATCGGCCATCACGCTCGACACGGAGTCTAAGGCTGGTACCAGCTTGATTACAAAGAACATTGGCTCGCCCTCCGACCAGCGTGGTACGTGGACGACCTCTCGCTACCGTCTGGAGAATCCAGTCAAGAACGAGGCCGGCGACACCATCTCTTGGGACACCATTCGCAGTGCAGCTGTCACTCAGTCATTCTCCTATCTCGACGTTCCACCATCATCCAGCAACGTCAACCCCAACATGGCGTTCAAGATTTTCGGTAACCTCTCTGGCGAGTACGACATCTACATTGTGACGACCCGTTACTGGTTCAAGAACATGACCGCTTCCAACCGCGACCTGCGTTCTTACCGCTTCAATGCCTATATTTGGGAGCAGGGCGATGATGGCGCATATCCAAAGAGTGGTAAACAGATGATCAACCCTGCGGACGGACTCAAGTATTACGTGACTCCGACCCCCGAGGCTGACGACATCTACACCATTGCCGATACCACCTATCTGGGTGCCTACGCATTCAAATATGCGTACTATGCACAGGATGAGCCGGGTGTGCTTATCCAGATTAATACCAACATTTCCTCGAGTCTTACCTCGCAGCATTCACGCGAAATGCTGATTTCAGGCTTCATCCTGAAACCTCACAAGGAAATTGTTGCCCCTGAAAACAAGAAACGTAATATTAACACTAATAAACCATACTAAATATGCAGCACTTCAATAAAACCGGATTGACTTTGTCAACCTTAAGATTCGCGGCTCTGGCGCTCTTCCTCGGAATGGCGTCTCCCATGGCTGCACAAGATGAGGCAGGAGCAGAAGAGGCTGCTGAAGTAGCGGCAACCCCGAAGAAGAAAGCCAAGTCAGCTAAGAAGTACCCCACCTTCCAGGTGATGGGTAAGGTCATCGACGCGGCAACGGGCGAGCCACTTGCTGGTGCTCAGATTCAGGCCTACAACAACCCGAACTACACAGCCATGACCGACGAGAACGGCGCCTTCACAATCAACGTGCCCAAGTTCGTCACCTCCATCGCTGTCAACCTCGAAGGCTACAACCTGAACCGCACGGCCCTGAACGGACGTACGATGGGTGTGGAAGTTGCTTTGTACTCTGACCTCTTCAAGGGTGATTACCAGCCAAAGACCAACCCCAATTCTTACATTGGAACCACAGACTTCGAACAGTCAACTGCCATTACGATTGACGAGGAAATGCAGAACCGCCTTGCCGGAGAACTCCGCATGATTCAGCGTTCCGCAAATCCTGGCCAGGGCGCAGCCATGTTCATCAATGGCTTCAACTCTCTCAACTCTAACGCACAGCCGCTGATTGTGCTGGATGGAATCATCTACGACCAGATGTACGACACCGAGATGCTTCACTCCGGCTATTTCAACAACCTGCTCCAGTCCATCAACCTTGAGGACATCGAAAGCGTGGAAGTCCTGCAGAACGGTACCGCCATCTACGGTGCAAAAGCTGCCAACGGCGTCATCCTCATCAAGACCAAGCGTTGCCGCTCAATGGCCACACGCATCGACGTGAACGTCAGCGCAGGAGTAGAGTTGCGCCCACGTACCATGGAAATGATGGATGCCGAGACATACCGCTCCTACACCTCCGAACTTCTTGGCTCCACAGGCACCAAGGTGACCGACTTCAAGTTCCTCAACACCGACCCCAGCTACTATTATTATAATATGTATCATAATAATACCAACTGGAAGGATGAGGTCTATCGCAAGACGGCCTGGACACAGAACTACGGCATTGCCATCCAAGGTGGTGACGACGTTGCCGCTTACAACCTCTCCGTAGGTTTCATGGATTCCAAATCCACACTCAAGGACAACACCTTGCAGCGTTTCAACATTCGTTTCAACACCGACATCAACTTCAACAACTGGTTCTCTACCCAGTTCGATGCCAGCTACACGAACGTGACTCGCAACCTCCGCGATGACGGTTTGAATTCCGACTTCAACCTTTCTTCGCTGGCATCCACCTCGTTCCTGGGTCTGGCCAAGGCGCCCTTCCTGGCACCTTACGACTTCGCAACCAACGGTCAGATTACATCGTTCATCTCCGATGCCGATACTTACCTCGACGAGATTCTGGGCACCAAGGCTTCCCTGGCCAACCCGACAGCCATTCTTGAGAACGGTGAGGCAAAGAACAAGAACCACACCGACTGTACGATGATTAACATCGCCATCGCTCCCAAGTGGCAGCCGACGAAGAATTTCTTCTTGACCGACCGCTTTTCCTACACGATGCAGAGTTTCGACGAGGCATACTACACCCCAATCAAGGGTATGCCTTCTTATCGTGCCGATGGCAACGAGGCCATGACTCACAACTCTAAGTACTCACTCTATTCGAAGCACAACGCCGTCTTCAACGACCTGCGTGCCGACTGGATGATTCTTCCCAACGGTGCCCACCGTCTCCATGCCTATGGCGGCTTCCGCTTCATGAGCGACAGCTATACAGCCTCTTACCTCATTGGTGACAACACCGGTAACGATAAGACACCGAACAACTCTTCTACTCAGCAGAACAAGCGCACAAGGGGTTCCGACATCTCTTGGAAGTCGTTGGCATACTATGCTAACATCGACTACAACTACCAGGAGAAGTACTACCTGCAAGGTCAGGTGGCCGCAGAGTCCTCTTCCCGTTTCGGTAAGGAGACCAGTGCAGGCGTGAAACTCTTCGGAGTGCCCTGGGGCATCTTCCCATCCATTCAGGGTGCATGGGTCATCTCCAACGAAAACTGGTTCCAGCCCAACAAGGGCGTGAACATGCTGAAGCTGAACGTAGGCTTCGAGTCTGTCGGCAACGACGGCATCGACAACAGTGCCACACTGACCTACATGTCTGCCGCAGCCCTGCTCAACAACTCTGCCACCTCCATCGGTCTCACCAACATCGGTAGCTCGGGTCTTCGTTGGGAAACAACCAACCGCCTGAACGCAGGTATTGAGGGTAACTTCCTGAACAACCGCTTGAATGTGAAGTTCAACTACTTCTATTCAAAGACAAACAATCTCGTTGCCTTGGGCACACTCGCTTACGTTGCCGGTCTGACCGATTACGAGTTCTACACCAACGACGGTGCGCTCAAGAACCAGGGCTTCAACCTTGCATTCAATGCTAAGATTGTGGATCGCCAGAACTTCAAGTTCGACCTGGGCGCCAGCGTGGGTCACTACAAGAACAAGCTCACAAAGCTGCCCGAGGACAAGACATCCTTCACCACCGACATGTACGGCGCAACCATCCTCTCCGAGGTAGGCCGCAGTGCAGGCGTCTTCTATGGCTACAAGACCGACGGTGTCTATGCAACCTCTGAGGCAGCAGTGGCCGACGGCAAATACATTCTCGATGCCACCAACAATCCTATCTACTACAAAGCAGGTGACATGAAGTTTGTTGACCAGGACGGCAACGGCGAGATTAACGAGGCTGACCGTGTTGTCATTGGCGACCCCAATCCCGACATCTTCGGTAACATCAACCTCAACTTCACTTTCTGGCAGCGTTTCAGCGTTTCAGCCAACTTCAAGTACTCTCTTGGCAACGACGTTTACAACTACCAGCGTTCCCTGCTCGAATGCGGTTCCATGTTCCTCAATCAGACCACGGCTGTGAACCGTCGTTGGGCTTCCGAGGGTCAATACACCGACATTCCAAGGGTATCCTATGGCGACGAGATGGGCAACAGCCGTTTCTCTGACCGTTGGATTGAGGATGGTTCTTACCTCAAGCTCAAGAACGTCACACTCGCCTACAAGTTCCCGATTCGCAACGAATACATCCAGGGACTCACCATCTGGGCAGCTGCCAACAACCTCTTCACCCTCACCAAGTATCTTGGTGCAGATCCTGAAGTCTCTTGTGGCAATGGCGTACTCATGCAAGGCATCGACGCTGGCTTCCTCTCATCAGGTCGCAGCTTCCACCTTGGTGTCAAGATTAACCTCTAATTTGAAACGATTATCATGAAAGTAAAATCAATCATAGCATGTGGTTTGCTCCTGCTTGGAGTGGGAGCAGCCACCACATCCTGCGAGGACATGCTGACAGCCGATAACAAACTTGTCACCACCGACCTCGCGCCACAGGACACTGTCTATCAGATGATGGGCATTCTGCAGCGGATGCAAAAGCTCGCCGACCGCACCATCCTGCTCGGCGAGGTGCGTGCCGACCTTGTTGACGTGGACCCCATCCACGCCTCCGCCGACATTCAGCAGCTGGCTGCCAACAATGTCTCCACCACCAATGTCTATAACTCACCATCCGAGTACTATGCGGTCATCAACTCCTGCAACATCTACCTCGCATACGTCGATTCGCTCTATAAAATCTATGGCGAATACTACTACGAGAAGGAAATCTGCGCCGCAAAATGCTTCCGTGCATGGTGCTACCTGGAGCTGGCCAAAATCTATGGCGAGGTGCCATTCTACACCAAACCGATAACCACCGACGAGGAAGCCAACCAGGTAATGAGCTCCGGCGAGCGCCGCGACATAGAGGGCATCCTCAACTTTGCCATTGCCGACCTCGACAAGTATGCCGACATGTCAAAGAACGATGAACTCCGTCCACGTTATGGTAGCCAGAAATGGCATGGCATCACCTGGAACAAGTTCTTCATCCCCGTTCGTGCCCTCCTCGGTGAACTCTACCTTTGGCGTGGCTCCAAGACGGGCAGCCAGAGCGACTACATTAATGCCATCCGCATGTACCACGACTACTTCTGTTTCCCCAACGAGGAAATCGCTACGGGCTACCACGATGTACACTGGATGACCAGCTCCTTCCTGAGCGAAATGACCGACGACAGCTATTCTTATTATGAATTTGACGTTGAGTCCGGTAACATCGCCGCAGTGCTTCCGATTGACTCGGTAGCCTACTTTGGCAACACCTCCGACCTCCGCGCCGTCTTCAATTCGCAGTACAGCAACAACTACTATCCGGCAGTTACCCCATCACAACGCATCCGCGACATCTCAAAGTCACAGCGCTACTGCTACTACGACTACCATTCATCCACTTGGCACGACACGCTCTATGCATCGACCAGTGCAAACGATTTCGACGACGCCAACCTGGTGGGCGACCTGCGTTTCTCCAGTGTCTATATCACACGGAGCAACATCAGCGAGGCACGCTACAATGGCAACGTGAACGATCAGAAGAACTTCATCACAAAGTGGACAGAGGGTTACACCGTCCTTTCCACCGACGTTCGTCAGTCGTTCATCTCCTACTATCGTAACAACATCCTCTATCTCCACTTGGCTGAGGCCCTCAACAAGGCCGGCTTCCCGGAGACAGCGTATGCCATCCTGGCCTACGGCCTCACCTACGATGTACTCACCAACCGCTCGGTTATCTCTCAGGACGAGTTCAACCGCCTCTGCAACATCAAGTCACGCGGCTTCTCGGCCAGCGATTCAAAGTACAACACCAGTGCCGACCTCATGGGAAAGACCTCCAGCTCCTTTGTCATCTGGCCTTCCACGGTGTTCAAGAACATCGACCATGCCCAGCCTAAGAGTGCTGGTTCATACAGCACAATGGATGATATCAACAACGGTTACAAAATCCAGATTGGTATCCACTCCATTGGTTCTGGCGACACAGAGTACAACAAATACTACAAGCTGAACACCGACGAAATCGAAGCCGGCATTCAGCCCGACGTGGCCGTGCCCGACTATGCACCTGTTCCTCGACTGACAAGGAACTCCACACACGAGGACTCTGTGGCAGCACAGCTCATCATCGACGCCAACACCCTCCTGCGCGAGCAGTACGAGGCCGACCAGGCAGCCGTTGACGCAGCCAATGCCGCCTACCTCGCCTCTCCCGCAGTCCGTGCCATTCGTCAGGCCCGTGTAAGCCAGTTCATCCTTGAGGAAGAAGCCCTGGAAGGCATGTTTGAGGGAACCCGTTTCTACGACCTCATGCGTTACCAAATGCAGGAAGGCAAAATTGCCGGCAAGTCTGCCACTATCACCCTCCCAGACTTCGTCACAACGAACTACGGTGCCACCCCCAACATGCAGGGTAAACCCTGGTACCTCCCGCTCCCTCCACGCTAAAAACTCCATAGCATATTCCCTGAAAAGCCCTTCCGCCTCACTGTGCGAAAGGGCTTTTCGCATGTTTACCCCTCCCTTTCAAACTTCACCTCTCCCTCCGTTCCTCTTCTCCGCCGCTTTCGTCCTCCTTCTCCACCGTTTTTGTCCTCCTTCTCCACACCTCCCGCCGCATACCTTCGCTCCATCCGTCGTCACGCAGAACTCTTCTCGTGAATAGAGTACTGCGTCAACTCGAATAGAGTACTGCGTCATCTTCGATAGAGTTCAGCGTTGCAAATGGTTGAAAAACAAGAGAAAACAAATAGTAAAAAGCTAAAGGGCCATTAAACCCAAATCGGTCATTAGAAAATAGTCTTGTCTATTTTTCTAATGACCGCCATTAGAAATCGCTGATTGTATCAGATTTGCTGTCAACAATTTACTACCTTTGCCACGCAGAAAAACATAAGTAGATGATGCGTGACTATGATATAAAGTTCGTGAACAAGGA
>CAJONZ010000069.1 GCA_905236065.1 uncultured Bacteroidaceae bacterium
ATACTTTGTAATTTTGCGGAAAATTTGACAGATATGGCAAAATACAAATACGATTTCTTCTATGCGCTGGCGATTGTAGCCATGAGCATGTATTTCCTTTTCTATAAAAACAGTGACACGCTGTTCATGGCCCAGAGCCATTCTCTGTTTTACAACAGTGAGGTGTTTTTCAATGACTGCATGAGGGTGCAGGGTGGCCTGCTGGCTTGGCTGGGCTGTTTCCTGACGCAGTTTTTCCATGAACCTATGTTGGGTGCCGGGATATTGACGGTACTGTGGCTGTTGCTCTTCTTCCAGATTAAGGCAACTTTCCGCATCAGCAACCGGCTGACGGCGTTGGCATTCATCCCCGCGATGTGTCTGCTGGCCTCGGAGATTGACTTGGGCTACTGGGTGTACTACCTGAAGATTCCCGGTTACTATTTCCGAGAGACGTTGGGATTCATGGCCTTGGTAGCACTTTTGGGACTGGGGCGTTTATCGGAAAACAAATGGTACGGTGTGGGCATCTGCCTGCTGATGGCACTGACTTATCCGCTGTTGGGTGCGTTCTCGCTGTTGGCACTGCTGATAACCGCCCTGCGAAAGCCACCATTCACTTTGACTGGACGGTTGACGGCTCTCTGCCTGCTGGCGGTCACTCCACTGCTTTTCTACCGGGTATATCCAGAAGGACGGTTGCAGGATGCCTGGACAGTTGGCTTCCCGCTGTTCCTGGCCGAAACACACGTGTCGCTGTTGCCTACGGTGCCCTTCCTGCTGATTGTGCTGT
The DNA here is from genome assembly GCA_905236065.1 of uncultured Bacteroidaceae bacterium. Classification (GTDB taxonomy): domain Bacteria; phylum Bacteroidota; class Bacteroidia; order Bacteroidales; family Bacteroidaceae; genus Minthosoma. The sequence continues at coordinate 773 of CAJONZ010000069.1, forward strand.
GTCTCCTCGGCTACGACTTCCTGCCAAGGCTGGAGGCTGTGGGCAAGAAGACCGGGATGGCCCTGCACGGATTGGGTTTGGCCGTGATTGCCCTGTCGTTCGTGGGGGTTCAGGCAGCCAACATTGACGACTACAACTATCATGCAGAGATGCGCATGTACCGAGCCGTGGATGAGCAACGTTGGGACGACGTACTGCGAGAGGCGGCGATGGCCCCGGACGACGTGACCCGCGAGATGGTGATGCTGCGCAACATTGCCTTGTTCAACAAGGGGGTAGCCGGTAGCCAGATGTTCCATTACAACAACATGGGCAAGGCTCCGTATGTGCGCGACTCGCTGCGAGTCCACATGGTACAGACGGCTGCACCGATGATTTACCTGCACCACGGAAAGACGAATTTCTCGCTTCGTTGGTGTATCGAGAACTCCGTGGAGTATGACTATTGCTATGACAATCTGAAACTGTTGACGGTGAATTCCTTGGTTCATGGGGAATGGAAGGCTGCCCGAAAGTATCTGGACATCCTGAGTAACACCCTCTATTATAAGGACTGGGCAGAACGCTACATGCCCATCACGGAAGACCCGTCACTGATGAAGGGCGAGAAGCTGAAGACGCACTACCCGGAATTCGCACATATCATGGATCTGCGTGACCACATGGGTACGGTGCTGGACGGCGACAACGGCCTGTGCGAGATGTACATCATCAACTACTTCTCGAACACGATGAACAAGGAAAGCAAGTACTTGCAGGAAATCACGCTCGACTATGCCCTGCTGCAAAAGGACATTCAGCTGTTCTGGCCACACTTCCTGCTGTATGCCACCCTGAATCAGGACATTGAAATGCCGATACACTATCAGGAGGCAGCCTACCTGTACGGAAAGCTGGAACCGCAGAGCATGGACATTTCCCGGATGCCATTCGACAAGACGAAGATTGTGGAACGCTATGCAAACTTCAACCAGACTTCGCAGTCGCTGATTAGCATGGGCATGGACACGAAGCAAGTGGGCGAAGCCATGAAGGCGGCGTATGGCGACACATTCTGGTGGTTCTATTTCTTCTGTAGGGATGTACATTCGTATTAAGTTAAAAATCAATCCCCTCCTAACTACCTCCATATAGGAGAGAACTAAATGAAAAATTTTAAAATTAAAATAGCCGTAGGCCATAAAGTCTTTGATATATGAAACTCAGATTCTTCATTCTTCATTCTACATTCTTCACTCTTCATTCTTCATTCTTCATTTCAATGTTAATGCTGCTTGCCGCCTGTGGTCACCCAGCCGTGCCAACAGACTATACAAGCGTTGACAAGACTCCGTTCATTCAGCCCGACTATACCGAGGTGACGGTGCCGGGGAATATCTGTCCGACGAATTTCTCGGTGAAGGAAGGCACCCGTGAGGTGGTTGCCCGACTGACGGCAGGTAAGGTTTCCTATACCTATGGCGACGAAAACAACATCATCATGGACGAGAACGAATGGACAGAACTGCGCGATGCGGCCAAGGGAGGCAGCATCAAGGTGGAAGTCTTCGCCAAGAAAGACGGTGCATGGCAGGCCTTCAAGCCTTTCAACATCTACGTGGCCGAGGAAGACATCGACCCGTGGATTTCGTACCGCAACATTCAGCCGTCATACGTGGCCTACGAGAAACTGGCCATCCGTCAGCGCAACCTGACGAACTTTGACGAAAGCGACATCTACAACAACCTGGGTGTGCAGACGGAGGCAGACGGACAGTGCATCAACTGTCACAGTTATCAGAACTACCACACCTCGAACATGCTTTTCCACATGCGTCAGTCGTATGGCGGCACCATGATTGTACACGACGGACAGCTGAAGAAAATCGACTTGAAGACAGACAGCACCATTTCAGCTGGCGTCTATCCGTCGTGGCATCCGACCCTGAACGTGATTGCATTCTCCACGAACTCCACGGGACAGTCGTTCCACACGAAAGACCTGGCCAAAATTGAGGTGCAGGACACGAAGTCGGACTTGATTCTCTACGACGTGGAGACGGACGAGGTTTTCAACGTTGAGAACGACAGCAACGAATTAGAGGTCTTCCCCTGTTGGTCGGCTGACGGCAAGACACTGTACTATTGCTCGGCACATTTTGAATATTATAATGACAGCATCGCCAAGGAGACGGAAATGATTCAGCGATACAAAGAGGTGAAATACAGCCTGTATGCCAAACCCTTCGACATGAAGACACGTCGGTTTGGCCCTTCGGAAAAGATTTACGATGCGGCAGCAGAAGGCAAATCGGCAACGTTGCCGAGAGTGTCGCCCGACGGAAAGTACCTGGTGTTTGCGGTGGGAGAATTTGGCTGTTTCCATGTATGGCACAAGGATGCAGACATCTACCTCATGAACTTGGCTACCCGCCAGACGCGAAAGCTGGAAGGCATCAATTCAAAGGAATCGGAGTCGTACCCCTCGTTCTCAAGCAATGGACGGTGGCTGATGACGGCCTCACGGCGCGACGATGGTAACTACACCCGTCCCTACATTTCCTATTTCGACAAGAAAGGCGTTTGCCACAAAGCGTTCGAGGTGCCACAACGCGACCCGAATTTCTATACATTCTTCCTGAGGTCGTACAACCGTCCCGAATTCATGGTTGAGCCTGTCGGCGTATCGCTCAAGACGTTTGTGAGCAAAGCCAAGGAAGACGCAAAGAAAGCAAAATTTGTTTCACGTAAATGAAGTTCATCAGGCGACATATCATCCCGCTGCTGTTTGCCATCACCAGCTATGCCATACTGCTCCTTCATGCGGACTATCTGTTTGCCTTACAGGATAATTCCATCTTCATCGGCGGACGGACATTCATGCGGGAAACGCTGATGTACCCCACGGGAATTTGGTCGTGGATGGGTTGCTGGCTGACGCAATTTTTCTATCTGCCATGGTTGGGAGCTGCGGTGATGGTAGCCCTTTGGGTATTGACCTACTACCTCTTGATTTGGGCCACAGGACTGAAAAACTGGCGGCGCATCTTTGCCGTCGTACCCCAGGCTTTGATGCTCTACACGTTGCTGTGCCTGGGCTATTGGATGTTCTACGGCAAGACACCAGGCATAGCGTTCGTCCCCACCCTTGTTCTTTGGGCCGCCGCCACACTGACTTGTGCCATCATGAAAGCGCCCCACCTCTTTGCCGTTCTGGGCGGTGAAAGGCTTTCCGGCAAACTGAGGCGTGAGGACATCAAGTTTCCGCCTATCAAGGGGAAGGCCGGACGAGGGTTGTTCTCCTACATGCTACTCATTCCGCTCTACATCGTCCTGTGCCCCTCGCTGACACTGAAATCGGTGACACTGCCCGACAGCCGTCTGAAGAGTGAACTCAGGATGTACCGCGCCATCGACGAATGCCGATGGAACGACGTGTTGAAGGACTTCCATACTACCGACCGCCCTACCAACCTGATGGTGCTGTACAAGAATATTGCCCTGATGCACACCAACCGTCTGCAGGACATGTTCAAGGAAGGCAACTGCGGCTATTGGCCGAAGCCTACCGTCAAGGCTTTCAGTTCAGACACCTTGCAGCTACACATTTCCCAACTGGCAGCGCCTATGGTCTATTACCAATACGGCCAACTGAATTATGCCTACCGTTGGGCCATTGAGAACTCCGTAGAGTATGGACAGAGCGTCCGAAACGTCAAGACACTGGTGCGCTGTGCCATTATGAACCAGGAATTTGACGTTGCCTACAAATACATCACCATGTTGAAGACCACCCTTTTCCACAAAGAGTGGGCCAAACAGCAAGAAGCCATGCTCAGTTCAAGCACGGCACTCTTGCAATCAGCGGAATTTCAGAACATCGCCCCGCTCATGAACGACGAGGGCAACCTACTGGATGCCGACGACGGCCTTTGCGAGAAATGGATTCTGGACCACTTCGCCGACCTGATACAAGCCACTTCGCCGAAACTGGAGGAAGTCATCATCACAACCTCGCTTTGGACGAAAGATGAATACGCTTTTGCCTTCCATTTCTACAATTACATCAACCGCCACCCGAATGAGCCCATTCCCTTGCTCTATCAGGAAGCAGCCATTCTGCTTTGCAACAACGAAAGCTCTCCCCTTAGCCTAAACCAGTTCCCCTTCGACAATATCATTTCCGACAAGTACAACCGCTTCGTGCAGGACTACAACCAACTGGCCACTCAGAGACTCAGCGACGAAGAGATGGCAAAGCGACTTAAACCTTTGTACGGCGACACCTACTGGTGGTACTATTACTTCTACACCGACTTCCAGATTTATTGATTCACTTTTCACTTCAAGCACAATGAAACTTTCATTTTTCACTCTTAACTTTTCACTTTTAACTTTAACCAGCCTGCCCGCCATAGCACAAGGCACCGCACAGGACTACAAGAACGCCTTCGCCATTCGTGGAAAGTATTCCAACAAAATGATAAACGGCAACGTCAGTTACCATAACGGACGGGACGGCAAGTGCTGGTACTCCGTCTATAATGGCGACAGCACGGTCTATTACGAAATCGACCCCAAGACAGGTGCTAAGACGCAACTGCCCGGCGACCCAACCCCACGGCGCGACCGCAACGGCTGGAGGGGCAACGGCCACCACTGGATGGAAGTGCTCGACGAAAAAGACGGACGAGCAGAATCACCCATCGATAAGAACCTGTGTATCATTCACAAAGATAATAATCTCTTCCTGCACGACAATAATGCCAATACCGACGTGCAACTGACTACAGACGGCGTAGATACTTGCTATTATTCCTCTTGGGGCTCATGGTCGAAGGACGGCAAGTATTATGCCACCGTGCTCATCAAGCCAGCCCCCAAGCACTATGTCACTTACACGCTTTCGTCGCCCACCGACCAGGTGCAGCCGAAATATTCACAGCAAGAATATGCCAAGCCTGGCGATTCGCTGAACTACCGCATCCCTGTCATTGTGGATGTCGAGGCACGAAAGACTATCTATCCGATGAGTACAGCCCTGTTTGCTTCGCAGTATCATGTCACTGCGCCACAATGGGACGAGAACGGCAAGACCCTCACTTTCGAGTTCAACGAACGTGGACACAAAACCTTCCGAGTGCTCGAACTGGACCTGCAAGGCAATGTCCGCACACTGATTGAGGAAAAGAACGACAAATACGTGGCCTACTCACGTAACCTCCGCCGCGACATGCCCTTCAACCGCATTTTGTGGAAGAGCGACCGTGACGGCCATGCACACCTATATATATATAATAGAAACAACGGAAAGCTGACTCAGGTCACCAAAGGCGACTACTGGGTGCGCAACGTACTCCATTACGACATCGACAAGAACGGCAAGGGCTACATCATATTCTCTGCCAACGGCATGAACTGCAAGAACATGGGCGTAGTGGCCTCCAGCTTCGACGGAAAAATCAAAGAGGAAGACCCCTACAATGTCCATTATTACCGCATCGACCTCAACGGCAAGAACCTCGTTTGCCTCACCCCCGAACGGGGCAACCACAGCGCGACCCTGACTGCTGGCGACAACCTTACGCTGGTTGACACCTATTCCTCTGTTGACCAAGCCCCCGTCACCGTGCTGCGTTCGGCCAAGGACGGAAAAATCATCACGACGTTGGAAACTGCCGACATCAGTCGGTTGGAGCAGACTGGTTGGCAAGCCCCGGAGGTGTTCGTGGCTCCAGGTCGTGACGGGAAGACCGACATGTGGGGAATCATCCAGCGTCCCAGCAACTTCGACCCCAACAAGAAATACCCCGTTATTGAGTACATCTACTCCGGCCCTGGCGACCAATACGTGCCCAAAAGCTTCACCCCCTGGCTCTGGAACCTCGCCGATCTCGCCGAACTGGGCTTCATCGTTGTGCAACTCGATGGCATGACTACTTCGTTCCGCTCACTCGACTTTGAGCAAGTATGTTACAAGAACCTCAAGGATGCAGGTTTCCCCGATCGCATTGCATGGATTAAGGCCGCAGCCGAAAAATATCCCTACATAGACATCGACCGCATGGGCATCTATGGTTGTTCAGCTGGTGGACAGGAAGCCCTTGGTGCCCTACTCTTCCACGGCGATTTCTACAAAGCTGGCTACGCCGCCTGCGGCTGCCACGATAACCGCATGGACAAAATCTGGTGGAACGAGCAGTGGATGGGCTACCCCATCGATCAAAGCTACATCGACTGTTCCAATGTAGAGAACGCCAAGAACCTGAAAGGCAAGCTCATGCTCGTCGTTGGCGAAATGGATGACAACGTTGACCCCTCCTCCTCCTACCAAGTAGTCAACGCCCTCATCAAAGCCAACAAAGACTTCGAGTTTATCCTCTTGCCCGGAGCTCGCCACACCATGGGTGAATCCTATGGCGAGCACAAACGCTACGACTTCTTCGTCAAAAACCTCTTGGGCGTGGAGCCTCCCAGTTGGGATGAGGTGAAATAGATTACACGTTCAGAATGATGAATCCAAAGACGTATCTTCGCCCGCCATACGTAACTTTTATCAAAGAAAGCGAATAATATATAAAGCCAAGGTGGTATCGGTAACGAAGCCCCAACCCCTTAAGACGGAAGATCCGTGTAACTCAATGAGCTACACGGATTTTGTTTTCGATAATTATTATTATTATCTGCGTCTTATTTAACCTCCTCAAATCTAACATGTGCTGATAATCAGCGATTTACGAAAGTCTTGGTACAAATATGGAACACCATAAGCATCTTGGATGTTGTCCCTCAATAACTATCGATAA
>CAJONZ010000070.1 GCA_905236065.1 uncultured Bacteroidaceae bacterium
GGTACTGCGCCGCAATGCGGGAGAGTAGGCCGCCGCCTTCTTGGTAGTCCTCCCTGGAACGTGAAAGTTCCGGGGAGGGCTTTTTTTGTGCCTTCCTGTTGGCTTGATGGGTCTAATGGGTTTGATGGGGTTAATAATGGGATTTATAGGCCTGATAAGTCTGTTGGGTTGATAGGTTTAGCCCCTGAAAATCGATTATTCTGAGAATGTGTAGTTGCGTGTGTATGTCACTCCTAATGCGCCCATGTATTTCTCGATAGAGCCGAGGATGGTGACGCAGCGATGGAGGTTTTCGGGGTGATTTTTGAGGTTGAGTGCTTGGCGTGTTTCAATATAGTTGTCGCTTCCTGTGCGGAGTTGCACGGCGATACATTTGTTGTAATCGGTTTCGTTGGGCGTTTCTGCAATGACGATGTTTGTTTCTACAGGTGCTTCGACGGAGAAAGAGGTTTGTTTCAAGTTGTTTTTTCCTATGTAACCAACGATATAGCCTTTCACATAACAATTAAAAACTTTCTCCGCATCATTTGCGATGAACCAATCAGTGAAAATTCCTCTTATCTCTGAGACAGACCAGACTTTGTCTTCCAAGGGGTCAAAATTGTTCAGATCCTCTTCACTATCTTGTTGCCCTTCTTCATTTCCATTGTCTTCCTTTTCCTCGTTTCCATCCTCTGTTTGGGACTCTTCCGTGGGGGTGTCTTGGTGCTGGTTCTGTTCTTCATGGTACGCCTCATAATCAAAGTCGTCTTCCAGAAAACTATATTTGGTCGTATTCTTCAGTCCAATGGCAGACATGTATTTTGCCAAGTTCCCATAAATCTGTACTTTTTTACCGAGCACGTCTGCGTGTGAACTTAGGTTCAGGGCATTTCTTACGTCCTTGTTTGCTTTGGTAGAGGTACTGAGTTGTACAGGTACACATCTATTATAATCTGTCTCAAATGGATTGTCTGCAAGCAGAATGTTTGTGGCTTTATCTCCTGCGGAAAACGTGGCAGAGGCTACCGTAGAAGCGGAGGCATAGCCAACGATATATCCTTGTATCCACACGCCCGACAGGGTTTCCTCGCTGTTTTCCTTGAAATAATCGGCTATCTCCCCATCAATGACATCCTCCACCGTATAACAAGTGGCATTACTTTCCACACTCTCCTTTGCTCCATGGGTGTCTGGGAGGCTCGTGTCAAGTTTTTCGCATGAAATCCATGTGAACATTAAGAAGAGTAATAGCCAAAATATGTTTTGGGTTCTCATGAGGGTGAGGATATTAGAATTGGAAGTAGATGAAGGGTTGGACCTCGGAGGATTTTACTTGGATGACAATCCAGATGAGTGCAGCGACGAGGAGGGCCTGAAGAATGAGGGGAAGGCGAGTGACGAGGGTAAGGGTGTTGCGGTTCCAGGATTGGGGAAGGAAATGGAGCGTAAAGCCTATACCCATCAGGAAGGCAACACCAGCATAGGACGTGAGCCACTGCGGAAGTACATTGGCATGGAAGTTCGTAAAGATTTGAATGAACACATCACGGGCGATTTGGAAATCCTGCGCCCGGAATAGTACCCAAAGTGCCGCGACAAGGTGGAACGTGACGAGGCCATAGAGGAATGAGGAATGAGCATTCCCCTTGCTTTCCATACCAGCTTCTTGATTCCTCTTTTCCAGTTTCTTGAGTGGACTATGGTTGGGACAGAGCGCATACCAAATTTTGTCCAGTGCAAGGAGTACGCCGTGAATGCCGCCCCAAAGAATGAAGTTGAGCGAAGCTCCATGCCAAAGTCCGCCCAGAAGCATGGTGATGAGCAAGTTGAGGTATTGGCGGATTTTTCCATGGCGGTTGCCGCCTAAACTGATGTAGAGGTAATCCTTGAGCCAGGAAGAGAGGCTGATGTGCCAACGCCGCCAAAATTCCGTGATGCTGAGAGACTGGTAGGGAGCATTGAAGTTTTGTGGGAAGCGGAATCCAAGTAACAATGCGATGCCGATGGCCATGTCGCTATAGCCGGAAAAGTCGCAATAGATTTGTAGCGTGTAGCCATAGACTCCAAGCAGGTTTTCCAGCCCCGAATACAGAGTTGGTTGGTCGAAGATACGTTCCACGAAGTTGACGGAGATATAGTCGCTGATGACGGCTTTCTTGAAAAGGCCGGAAAGAATGAGGAAGATTCCCTCGCCAAACATGGCGTTGGTCACGCAGAGCGGCTGATGTATCTGGGGAATGAAGTCGCGGGCACGGACGATGGGGCCTGCCACCAACTGGGGAAAGAAACTGACGTAGAAGGCATAGTCGAGGATGCGGTTGAGTGGGGTGATGTTTCCCCGATATACGTCTATGGTGTAGCTGAGACTTTGGAACGTAAAGAAGCTGACTCCGACCGGCAGGAAGATGTCAAGGTGCTTCCATCCCCCTACAAACAGTTCGCCGAGGAAGTTCGTGTATTTGAAATAGCCTAACAGACTCAGGTCTATCAATAGGGAGATAGCTACCAGGATGCGGGCCTTAAGACTCTTGAATTGGCAATGGGAGATGGCGCGAGCCAGGTAGAAATCTGTGAAGGTGACGAGGGCAAGCAAACCAAAGTAGAAGCCGCTGCTCTTATAGTAGAAATAGTAGCTGAAGAGCGTGACAAAGAGGATGCGGGGCGTGTCGCGGTGCTTATTGAGGCTCAACAACCAATAAATGAAGGAGAAGCCGAGGAAAAGCCATAGGAAGATGCCCGAAGAGAAAATCATCGGGGCTTTGGGGTCGTATGTCAGTAACGCGGAAAGGCGTGAAAGGTCAATGTCGAACACAGGGAATTAAATATTGAAAGTAAAAAAATTCTTTGCAAGCAAAGCATATGAAAGAATGCGATAAGCTACCGCAAGGACGCTATTTTTAAAATCCTTTTAGTGAAGCGTTAGGGCGTTGTTCCTGGGGCGTTGGAAGTTGAAACATCCGGGTTTGGGAACTTCGTGGGGCGACCTGCTCGTAGGCTTTGATGATGGCTTCGGCAAGGAGGGTTCCCTGCAGTTGATAGCCTGCTGCCAGAAAGTGGACACCGTCAGCTTGCATCAGTCCGGCATCCCGCCAGTTGCTGCAAGCATGGGTAGGTCCTCCAGCAATGGTGAAGAGATCCCATACAGCCATCTGATGGGCGTTTCCATAGTCAAGCAGGTTTCGTGCCACCCGTTCTGTCCGTTCGTTGCGGACTTTTGTCGTGGCGTAGCGGGTACGGCGGCGACGGCTACGTCTTGTTGTATAGCGCTGCCCTGTCCTTACGCTGATATAGCTGCCGGGAGGTGTCGTCAGTAGAAAAACGACCTCAGGACAGCGGGCTGCGATACGCTGGGTGAGCATGTCGAGGGTCTGGTTGTGGGTGTGTGCATCGAAATTGCCGTGCGCCTCGTTCGTTCCAAAGCTGATGATGACCAGCTGCGGATGCTCATTGGCCACCCGTTGAATCATGTCTTGCTCATAGAAACGGTGTGCCCAGGCCCCGTTGATACCGTAGTAGGCAAAGTCAAGCTGTGGAAAGTATGCCTTGAGCGTTTTTTCTACCGTCCGCGGATAAACATTGCCACGGGTGTGGCTGTCGCCAATCTGCATCACCTTAACGGCCTTTTCGTCACGAATACGCTGGAAAAAGGTATGGAGAGCCACAGGGTTTGCCAGTTCGTTGCTCCGGGTATTCCTGAAAGTATAGGGAAAGGGAGTGGAAAGCGACTGGGCAAAGGTGGAAAAGGAATATAGCAGAAAGATGAGCATGAGGAATCCCACCTTCTTCCCGTTGGGAGAGGAGGATGCCCGACGAAGGCACGGCCTGTTATTGCATTCGTTTGTCATAATTCTCTTTTCCGTTCATGAGCACGTCGAAAAGCAAGGAGGCAAGATGGCGTCCACCTGCAAAGTTGATGTGCGTATAGTCTAAGTTGGCCTGTTTCTTTTCGACCATTGCAGCTACGGAGCCATTGCCGCCCATTGCTTGGAAGAGATTCCAAAAGGCGACATGTGTGTCTGCTGCCATTTTCCGCTGATATTGCACCAATTCCTGCACACCTCTCATCGTGTGCATTTGTCCGTCTTCCGCCTTTTCGTCGCGGTCGGCCACAGAAATGACGAGGATGCTGGCCTTGGGGAAAGCGGCCCGCAGGTGTTCAATGGACTGCTTCATCCGCTGGGTATATCCGCTATAGTTCACCTGCTTATCATTGGCCACATTCAGTCCGTAATGCAGGATTATGAGGTCGTAGGGGCGTTGGTGGGCAAACGCCTTTAGCGTCTCCTCGGATATGGTCGAAAGGTGCCATCCGTTGCTGCCTCGCATACTGAAATTGTCGAGGGCGATGCCCCGTTCACCGTCCAGTGCTACCCCATAGAAACGGCTGCTTTCGCCCGATGAAATCGAGATTTTGAAACGGACGATGTCTCCTTTCACCGTTTTATGCTCAATGCTTCCCTGTGCCTGCTCTCCCATCCGTACGACCACTTCCCGCTCCTGATAGGTCGTGTCCAACGTGTAAGCAGGGTTATTGTCGTTGGAATCGGCAGTTTCCGTCGTATAGACCGTGTCAACGTGCAGGGTCTTTACGGTGTGAATCTCTTCGGTAATCGTAGGGGTGCCGTCCGTAAGGCTCAGTGGCTGCCATTCGCCACCATTGACCGCCGCCATCAGTTGCATACCTGCGCCTGACGTATAATAGACTGTGGCCTGTTCGGCCTTGGATAGGCGTACTCCCATTTTTCCGGGCGTACAGCGCAATTCCATCGTGGCCACTCCCGAAGGGATGTAATAACGTCCGTTGATGCCTTGTAGCGCATTGCTGAAGTGGCGGCTTCTCTCGTCGTTGACGTTGTGGCTAATCCAGCCCGATGCTTTTGCAGCCACGGTGGTGCGAAAACCTGCCGTCTCGCTCTGGATGTCCACGAAGCCAACGCCGCAACCTCCAAAAATTTGTTGCAAGCGGTCACGCAGGTGGGCCGTAAGAATGTCGCCCTCAATATAGCTGTCGCCAAAATAGGCAATCCGCACCGGACGTTCGCCCGTCTGGGAGAGAGCTGCATAGAAGGCATCCATCGTGCAGGCAGAAGCCTCGTCGTCGGTCAGGCCGAAGTCCTCGATGGCTGTCATGCCTTCGGGTACGGAATCCACATAGGCCACATGTTGCACCTTCACCTCGTTTGAATCCAGTTTTTCCTCCACAAAACCATCGATGGAATCGGCATAAACCTCGGCCTGTAGTCTTCCGTCAGCCGTCAGTCGGCCAATCTCCGAGAGGATGTTTACGCGGCGCATCTCATGGCCCAGGATGCTGAAACGAGGTATATGGAAGAGTGCCAACAAAATGCCAATGACAAGCAATGTCAGCACAAAGGGTTTCCAGTTGTTGTTCATTCACTAAAATAAATGGTTCATCTCCACAAAAACGCTGCGAATCGCAACGGTTCTTACATTTTGCTGTTTGCCAGTTCGGGATAGCTGATACGGGTGTGGTAGATGGTCTTCAGTTTTTCCTTCAGCACGAGTTTGGCCGCTTCAATATCCTTGAACGTGATGGCGCAGTTACGGAAAAAGCCCTCGGCCACCTGTGCGTCGATAATCTTATCCACCAGGGAGGAAATGCTTTCCTCGGTGTATTCCGGCAAGGAGCGGGAAGCCGCCTCCACCGAATCCACCATCATCAGGATGGCCTCTTCCTTCGTTTCTGGGTTGGGGCCGGGATAGGTGAAGAGCGACATGTCAACCTCTTCGTCGGGATGCTCGTTCTTGTAGGTTACGTAGAAATACTTGGTGATGCCTTGGCCGTGGTGGGTGGCTATGAAGCGCTTGATGCTGTCGGGCAGGTTGTTCTTGTTGGCAAGCGCCAGTCCATTCGTCACATGGGCGATAATCACCTCTGCCGATTTCTGTGGCGTGAGGTGTTTGTGTGGGGAGATTCCGTTTTGGTTTTCGGTGAAGAAGACGGCCCGCTCCATCTTTCCGATGTCATGATACAGCGCACCGGTACGCACCAACTGGGCCTTTGCCCCAATCTTTCGTGCTACTTCCGAAGAGAGGTTTGCCACTTGCATTGAGTGTTGGAACGTGCCAGGGGCAATCTCTGTCATGCGCTGTAACAACGGATTGTTGATGTTGGACAACTCCACCAGCGTCACGTCCGAAATGAAGCCGAATCCCTTTTCCAGCAAGTAGAGCAGGGGATAGGCAAAAATCAGCAGGATGCCATTGACGAAGAAATAGATATAGAAAATGGGTTCAATCTTTGTATAGTCATTCTCCACGATAAGTTCGTATGTTGTGAAGAAGAGCATGTACGAAGCAGCAATGAAGGCCGCTGTACGGATAATCTGTGACCGCTGGGACAGTTCCCGCAGGCTTTGGATGGAAATCATGCCCGCAACCAGTTGCAAGAGCAGGAATTCGTAGGGCGAAGTAAGTGAGAGGGAGATAATGGCAATGGTGGCACAATGGAACATGAAGGCCGTTCGGCTGTCCATGAACACGCGGATGATGATTGGCACCATGCAGCAGGGCAGCATGAAGATGTGCATGAATTTGTGGGAAATCATCCAGTTTGCCGCAATGCAGAAGCAGGCCATCAGGGCAAACAGCAGGATGGCCGAGCGCAGGTTGTCGAAATAGTCGGCCCTGAACAGGTTGAGGTAGCTGATGAGTGTAATCAACAACAACCCGACAAAGATGGTCTGCCCAATCAAGACGTAGGGAAGGAGCGTCTCCACCGTTTCGTGCTTTGACACTTCCCGTTCGTATGATTTCAGGATGTTGTATTTCTCCTTCGTCACAATCTCACCCCGGTCTATGATTTTCTGCCCGCTTTGCACCATGCCGCTGGCTCCCGAAATACTTGACATCAGGTCGGCCTTTGCCGCTGCGGATTTCTCCTTGTCGTAATGCAGGTTCACCGTCAACAGTTCATTGATGTTCAGGTTTTGCAGCGTGACCCGATTGAACTGCACCGTGTCGTAGTGCATGATGTACTCGTATGCCGAACGGATGTTGAACAATTGGCCGACAGGTACGCCGATGGCTTCGTTCCCCACGACGATGCGGATACCATTTACTCCGCTGGCATGGAGTTCAGAGTAATCCTCCGTCGAGAGTACACCGTGGGTGTAGATGGTATCAATCAGGTCGGCCAGGTGACGGATGTAGAGATTGGCGTTCGGAAATTTCCATTCTTCCAGCTTCGTGGTATATAGAATTTTGAACATCTTTTTCTCCACCTCCTCATCCATCTTGTAATAGGGATGGAAATGCCGCATCACGCTGTCTTGCTCACGGCGAATGACGGCATCCTCCTTGTAGATGGGAAACTTGAACGTAGCAATGAGCTGGCCGTACCTCCAGGGCTTATCGACCGAATATTCATAGTTGAACTTGTCGCCCCGGGGCATGAAATAGACAATCATCAAGGTCGATACTACCACGAGTGCGACCTTGATGAGAAACTGATTCAGTGATTCACGCTTTGCCTGTTTTCTCTGTTTCATGAATGTCTTTTTTACGGTCCTCAGTCCTTTGTACATTCCCTTCCCTCATGTGGAGGGAGGAAGCCACTCGACAGGTTCCCCTCGTCCTAAAGGGAATGAGAGCTTAGGGGTTTGGGACTGCCAATAAAAACTCTTTAAACCTTTCGAAGTCTTTTGTCATGGGAACACTCTGCTTCTTTCCCTGCATGAAAGCCTGGAGTTTGGCAGGAATCTCTATGTCGTCATTCAGAATCCTATCCACTGTATCCTTAAACTTTGCCGGATGTGCAGTTTCCAGGAACACGCCCACTTCGCCGGCCTTCAGCCCCTCCTGCAAGGCACGGTAGCCACAGGCTCCGTGTGGGTCGCAGGTGTAGCCCGTTCCGGCCTTCACCTCGCAGATGGTCTCGGCAATCTGCTCGTCCGTATAGGTCGCACCGCTGATGTCGGCACAGATGGCCGCATGGTCCTTCCCGTAAAGATCATAGATGCGGGCAAAGTTGCTGGGGTCACCCACGTCCATTGCGTTGGCTATGGTCTGCACCGATGGCTTCGGCTCATACTTGCCTGTCTGCAAGTATTTATAGAAGATATCGTTGGCATTGTTGGCCGCAATGAAACGCTTGATGGGCAGTCCCATCTTCTTGCCAAAAAGGGCCGAACAGATGTTGCCGAAATTGCCCGAAGGCACACAAACCACCAGCTCGTCGGCCATTCCTATTTTCTTCATCTGCGCGTATGCATAGAAGTAATAGAACGATTGTGGTAAGAAACGTGCCACGTTGATGCTGTTCGCACTTGTCAGAGCCATGTGCTCGTTCAGTTCGGCGTCCATGAACGCATTTTTCACCAACGCCTGGCAGTCGTCGAACACGCCGTCCACCTCAATGGCCGTAATGTTCTGACCCAGCGTCGTGAACTGGCACTCCTGAATGGGCGACACTTTTCCCTTCGGATAGAGCACATACACATGAATGCCGTCAACACCCAGGAAGCCGTTGGCCACGGCACTGCCCGTGTCGCCACTCGTAGCCACCAGCACATTCACCTGCTTCTTGCCTTCTTTCTTCAGGAAATACTGCAAGAGACGGGCCATGAACCTTGCGCCCACATCCTTGAATGCCAGCGTTGGGCCGTGGAAGAGCTCCAGGGAATAGATATTGTCCGTCACCTTCACGCAGGGGCAGTCGAATGCCAGCGTGTCATACACAATTTTCTTCAGCGACTCCGCATCTACGTCCTCGCCGAAGAAGGCATCTGCCACGGTGTAGGCAATCTCCTGAAACGAAAGATTCTCTATGTTGTCGAAGAACTCCTGTGGCAACGCCTTGATGCGTTCCGGCATGTAGAGTCCCTTGTCCTCTGCCAGTCCCTTCACCACGGCCTTCTCCAGCGTGGCAATCGGTGCCTTTCTGTTTGTACTGTAATAATTCATATCTGTAGTTATTTCATAAACTCCTTCATAAACCCATCCTTTTCCAGCAGCCCGTAACTTCCCTGTTTGCAAGCCACCTCGTCGAACGTCTCCACCTGGTCGGCCTCCATGCCTGGGGCATAGATGAGGAAGGGCACTGGTTCGTTCGTGTGTGTGCGGTGGGCAACGGGGGTTGGATGGTCAGGCAGCACGGCGATGGCCACTGGTTTGTCCTTCACGGCTTCATAGACAGGCCCTACGATGCGGCTGTCCAAGTCTTCGATGGTCTTCAGCTTCAGCTTCAGATCGCCGTCATGTCCAGCCTCGTCCGAAGCCTCTACGTGTACATAGACGAAATCGTCGGTTTCCAGCGCCTTGATGGCAGCCTGTGCCTTGCCTTCGTAGTTCGTGTCTGCCAAACCCGTGGCTCCCGGTACATCAATCACTCGCAGTCCAGCAAGCGTACCGATGCCGCGAATCAAATCCACAGCCGTAATCACTGCTCCACGCTTAATCTGTGGAAACGTCGTCGTCAGCGGCACCATGTGGGGACGGTAACCGCCAGCCCACGGCCAGATGCTGTTGGCCTGACGTTCGCCACGCCTTGCCTTCTCCACGTTGTAGGGATGGTGTGCCAACAACTCCTGAGAGCGAAGAATCAGGTCGTTGAGCAAGTCTGCCGTCTCCTGTGCCGTCAGTTCGTTGTCGTTGGGTGCGTCTGCCTCGGCCTTTACCAACAGCGGACGCCACGGTTCGCCCGGATGGTCGTGTGGTGGCTGGCAGACCACATGCTTGTTACCACCTCGGATGACGAGCAGATGGCGGTATTGCACACCGCAATAGAATCGCACACGGTCGGTGGCCAGATGTTCGTTGAGGTAGTCAATCAGTCCCTTGGCATCACTCGTTTGCAGGTTTCCGCCATTGTGTGTGACGATGTTCCCATCCTCCAGCGTGATGATGTTACAGCGAATTGCCATGTCGTCGGGTGCCAAATCGACGCCGATGCTCGCTGCTTCCAGCGGCCCGCGTCCTTCATAGACCTCATTTTGGTCATAGCCCAGGATGCTGCTGTTTGCCACCTCGCTGCCCGGATGGAAACCGTCCTGTACCGTCTTCAGCATTCCCGTGCGTCCCTTTTTTGCCAACAGGTCCATGTAAGGCGTGTTAGCATATTGCAAAAGTGTTTGATTTCCGAGCGACTCCACCGGCCAGTCGGCCATGCCGTCGCCCAATATAATAATGTGTTTCATTCTTATGTCCGTTTCGGGGTGCAAAGGCACGATTCTGTGCTTGACCTCCTTCTGCTTTATGTCAGAAATCCAAATCCTCATCGTCCCAGCTACCGCGACCCTTGGCACGGGCGTCGCCGTTGCCGCCACCGCCGTATCTCAGTTCAGCATTGCTGGAGATGCTTGTCACACTGGCTTGGCAAATGCTTGTTGCCTGGATTTTCATTGCCTGCATCGCAGGCTTTCTATAATTCTTTTTCATTGTGCTTGTCGTTTATGGGTGAAATATAGAATTTCTTGGGAACACTTATATGTTTGCGATGCTCATGATGTCGGCGAAGACGCCGGCGGCGGTGACGGAGGCTCCGGCACCGTAGCCCTGGATGAGCATGGGGTACTGGTTGTAGCGTTCGGTAGTGATGAGGATGATGTTGTTGGAGCCTTCGAGGTCGTAGAGAGGGTGGTGCTCATCGACGCGGCGCAGGGCTACGCTGCCTTGGCCGTTCTCCAGTTTGGCGACGAAGCGCCATCGCTGGTGGGCGGCTTCGACCTCCTGACGTTCGGCCTCGAACTGGGCATCGAGGGTGGGCAGGTTTTTCCAAAAGTCTTCGAGCGAGCCGTCGAAGAGGGATTGGGGAATGAAGAGCTGCCGCTCGACATCGGCCTGACTGAGTTTGTAGCCGGCTTCGCGGGAGAGGATGACGAGTTTGCGGATGACATCCTTGCCGCTGAGGTCGATGCGTGGGTCGGGTTCGGCATAGCCCTCCTCCTTGGCCAGCCGCACGGTCTCGCTGAAGGGGACGGTGGCGGAGATGGTGTTGAAGATGAAGTTGAGGGTGCCGGAGAGCACGGCTTCGAGTTTCAGGATTTTGTCGCCTGAGTTGCGGAGGTCGTTGATGGTGTTGATGATGGGGAGTCCGGCGCCGACGTTGGTCTCGAAGAGGAACTTCACGCCGCGTTTGCGGGCTGTCTCCTTCAGGAGGCGGTAGTTGTCGTAGTCGCCCGATGCGGCTACCTTGTTGGCTGCCACGACGCTGATGTTGTTGCTGAGGAAGTCGTGGTAGAGGGTGGGCACGTCATCGGAGGCGGTGCAATCGACGAAGACGGAGTTGAAGATGTTCATGCCGATGACTTCGTCCTTCAGGCGGCGGAGGTTGCTGGGGGTGGCTTCCTTGAGGCGGCGGCGCAGCTGCTGGATGGAAAAGATGCCGTCCTGGGCAAACTGCATGAGGTCGATGCCCTCGCGGTCGAAGACGGCGTTGTGGCCGGAGGCGATGCCGACGATGTTGATTTTCAGGTTGCGCTCGGCCATGAGCTTTTGCCGCTGGCCGGCTATCTGTTCGAGGAGGCTGCCGCCGACGGTGCCGACGCCGCAGAGGAAGACGTTGAGAACTTGGTATTCGCTGAGGAAGAAGGAGTCGTGGATGACGTTCATGCTCTTGCGCAGCGACTTGCTCTCGACGACGAAGGAGATGTTGGTCTCGCTGGCTCCCTGTGCGCAGGCGATGACGCTGATGCCGTTGCGGCCCAGTGTGCCGAACAGCTTGCCGGCGATGCCAGGTGTGTGCTTCATGTTTTCGCCGACGATGGCGATGGTGGCGAGGTCGCGCTCCAGCTTCATCTTGTACATGGCACCCATCTCTATCTCCTTGGCAAACTCGCGGTTGAGCACTTCACAGGCGGCGTCGGCGTCTTCGTTGCGTACACCGATGGAGGTGGAGTTTTCGGACGAGGCCTGGCTCACCATGAAGACGCTGATGCCCTCGGCGGCCAGGACGGTGAAGATGCGCTGGTTGACGCCGATGACGCCGACCATGGAGAGGCCGCTGACGGTGATGAGCGAGGTGTTGTTGATGGACGAGATACCCTTGATGGCACGGGCCGAGTCGCCGCAGTCCTGGGTGATGATGGTGCCGGGGTCGTCGGGACGGAAGGTGTTCTTGATGAGGATGGGGATGTTCTTGATGCAGACGGGGTAGATGGTGGGTGGATAGACCACCTTGGCCCCGAAGTTGCAAAGCTCGGTGGCCTCGACGTATGACAGTTTGTCGATGGGGTAGGCGGTGTTGATGACGCGGGGGTCGGCGGTCATGAAGCCCGACACGTCCGTCCAAATCTCCAGGACACGGGCATCGAGGGTGGCGGCGAGGATGGCTGCCGTGTAGTCGCTGCCGCCACGTCCCAGGTTGGTGATTTCGTCGGTCTGGGCATCGCTGGAGATGAAGCCGCCGGTGAGGCAGACTTTGTGGGCGGTGCGTCCGGCCATGAAGTCGGCGAAGGCAGCCTTGATGAGCGGTGTGGAGATGGTGTTGGAGAAGAGGTTCTTTCCGTGCTTCCGCTTGGTCTTGATGAAGTCGAGGGAATTATACCACTGAGCATCCTGCACGAGGGTGGCTACGACTTGGCTGGAGATGCGTTCGCCATACGAAACGATGGCGCAACTGGTCTTCTCGGAGAGGTCCTTGATGAGGAAGACGCCCTGGAAGATGCTTTTCAGTTCGTCCAACAGGCCATCGACCCTGTGGAGCAGGGCGGTCTTTTGTTCGCTGTCGGGGATGACGGCTTCAATCATCTGGTGGTGTCGTTCCACCATTTCTGTATAAGAGGTGAGGTATGCAGGGTCGCCCTGTACGGCCAGCTTGGAGGTGTTGATGAGTTTGTCGGTGATGCCTCCGAGTGCTGAAACGACTACAACTACAGGCTCGTCACATGCCTCTACGATTTTCTTCAGGCTGAGAATACTCTCGACGGAACCTACGGATGTCCCGCCAAATTTCAATACTTTCATTCTCTATTATTTGTTGTTTTTACTGTGGATTTGCTTCCAAAATCTCCGGAAGAGGACGAAGTACCAGACGAGGGCTGCGAGGAACACCAGCATGTAGAACATGCCGAGGCCTTCGAGGTAGAACCATACACTGATGCCAAAGCACGTGGAGATGACGCCCAGTGACAGCAGCATGAATATAAATTGCATTTTTTCCATCTCTCCCATCTCTTATTTGTTCAGTTTCCAGGTAAATCCGTCTTTCGTATCTTTCACTTCAAAGCCCAGGGCGGTGAGCTGGTCGCGGATGAGGTCGCTGGTGGCCCAGTCTTTGTTTTGCTTGGCCTTCATGCGCTGTTCCAGGAGCATATCGACGACGTGGCCAAAGGCTTCCTCACGGGCTTCGTTGGCTCCGTCGGTATTGGTGGCTTTCAGACCGAGCAGGTCGAACACCCACAGCGAGAAGAACTTGCGGAGTGCCTCCAAAGCCTCGGCGCTGATGGTCTCCTTTTTGTCGGCAATGCTGTTGATGATGCGGCTTGCCTCAAACAGGTTGCTGATGACAATCGGCGTGTTGAAGTCGTCGCACATGGCGTCGTAGCAGTGTTGCTCCAGTTCTGCCACGGTTGCCGCCCCAATGGTTGCTTGTCCGTTGCTCGGTGTGATTTGTCCCAACGTCTTCCAGGCATCCATCAACCTTTCCAGTCCCTTCTCGGCAGCCTGCAATGCCTCGTTCGAGAAATCGACCGTCGAACGGTAGTGTGCTTGCAGGATGAAGAAGCGGATGGTCATGGGGCTGTAGGCACGTTCCAGCTGCGGATGGTCTCCGCTGAAGAACTGGGGCAGGGTGATGAAGTTGCCCAGCGACTTGCCCATCTTCTGTCCGTTGATGGTAATCATGTTGTTGTGAATCCAGTACTTCACCATTGGGTCGCCTTGACTGGCCACGGCCTGGGCAATCTCACACTCATGGTGGGGGAAAACCAAGTCCATGCCGCCACCGTGAATATCGAAGTGAGAGCCTAAATATTTCCGACCCATGGCCGTACACTCACAGTGCCAACCCGGGAAACCGTCGCTCCACGGGCTGGGCCACCGCATGATGTGTTCAGGCTGGGCAGCCTTCCAAAGGGCAAAGTCTGCCTGATTTTTCTTTTCACCTACTCCGGCCAACTCACGGCTGGCATCCTTGGTGTTTTCCAGCGAGCGTCCGGACAGGATGCCATACTGATGTTCCTTATTGTAAGCTTCCACGTCGAAGTAGATGGAGCCGTTGCTTTCGTAGGCAAATCCATTGGCGAGAATCTCCTTCACCAGCTGAATCTGCTCAATGATGTGCCCCGTGGCATGGGGTTCGATGCTGGGAGGCAGACAGCCGAGGGCAGCCATTGCATCGTGGAAACGGTTGGTGTAATACTGTGCCACTTCCATGGGCTCCAATTCCTCCAGCCGTGCCTTCTTGGCAATCTTGTCCTCACCTTCGTCGGCATCGTGCTCCAGGTGGCCCACGTCCGTAATGTTGCGTACATAGCGAACCTTATAACCCAGATGCTTTAGGAATCGAAAGATGATGTCGAAGGTGATGGCTGGGCGTGCATGGCCAAGATGAGCGTCACCATAGACTGTCGGCCCACAGACATACATACCCACATGGGGTGCGTGGAGTGGTTTGAAAACCTCCTTTTGTCGTGTCAGCGTGTTATAAACGTAAAGTGCTTGTTCCATATTTTTCGGAAAATTTTTGCAAAGTTACTAAAAAAGGATTTACCTTTGCAAAAAAACAGTAAAAACATTCAATCATTTGCGGTTTGAGCATTTACACAGTCTCATCCGCCATCCCCGCAGGCTATTATAAATCATACATTATATTAACTCAACTTTCGCAAGTTGAAAGGAATGGAAGAGAATGGAATTGAAGTTAAAGGGAAGTTAAAGGGACAATACCGTGCCAATAGGATTCCTATCAGCGTGACATACGTCATTTTAACTTCCAAGCGAAGTGATAACTTCCCTTTAACTTCTCTTTAACCTCCAAAAAAGTTGAGCTTGCGAAACTTAATTTTATCTGTTACTCATGACACACAGAAAACTGTGGGCTTTGTTTGCCCTGATTATCATCACCGTCTCAAGTGCCAACGCGCAAGAGGTAAGGGAAATGGAACGTCCGAAACTCGTCGTCGGCATCGTCGTTGATCAAATGCGTTGGGACTACCTCACACGCTATTACGAACGCTACACCGACGGTGGATTCCGTCGCTTGATGGCCGAGGGCTACAACTGCAACCGGCTCTCCATCAACTATCTGCCCGCCGTGACCGCCGTGGGGCACACCGCCGTCTATACCGGCACCGTACCCGCCTTCAACGGCATCATCAGCAACTCCATGTTTTTCGACGGAAAATGGGACACACCTGTCCGTGACTGGAGCGTTCAGCCTGTCGGCACCAAACGTGATGAGGGTAAAGCCTCTCCCCACCGCCTGATGTGTACCACCATGACCGACGAACTCCGGCTGGCCACTAATTTCCGCTCCAAAGTCATCAGTATCAGCACCAAAGACAGGGCCTCAGTCCTGCCAGGCGGACACTGTGCCAACGCTGCCTATTGGATGGACTCCGAGTCTTTCGACTTCATCACCTCCACCTATTACCAGAAGGAACTTCCCGCTTGGCTGAAAACTTTCAACAAACAAAAGCTGGGTGCAAAGTACCTGAAGGAATTTGGCCGTAAGAAAGATAAAGGCGGCAACTGGGAGGCCGACTTCTGGCAGTTGCTCTATTCCGACGATACCTACGTGCAGTCTGCCGGAAAACATACCCCCTATTACGACCAACGCACGGGAACTATCCTGAAATACACCCCTTGGGGCAATACTTTGCTGGCCGATATGGTCATCGCCGCCATCAAGGGTGAGCAACTTGGCAACAACCCTGCCGGCGTACCCGATTTCCTGGCCATCAGCTTCTCCTGCACCGACATGATAAGTCACAGGGTAGGCCCTAACGCCCCTTGGGTTGAAGACACTTACCTGCGCCTCGACCAAGACCTCAGACGCATTTTTGAAACACTCGACCAACAAGTTGGCAAGGACAACTACATCGTCTTCCTTACTGCCGACCATGCCGGCAATCACAACGTGGTGTTCCGTCAGGAGCATGGCATCCCTGCCGGTACTTGGCCACCCTACCGCATCATCAAGGAGCTGAACGACACGCTCAAAGCAACCTTTAACCTCAGCGAGGACGCCATCCACGCTCTCGAAGACCACCGTGTGTTCTTCAGCCCCACATTCCTTGCCAACCATCCCACTCTGCGCCAACCGTCCATCGACCTTTGCATCGACATCCTGCGCAAGAAATCCAACGTGGCCTACGCTTTTGAACCTTGCAAGATACCCGATTTCGTCCCTGAGCCCGTTCGCACCATGTGTATCAACGGCTACTGTCCCAAACGTTCCGGCGAAATACAAATCGTGCTTGAACAAGGCATCACCGAAGACTACGACGACGGCCACAAAAAAGACTACAACGGCATTCCCGTCGGCACCAACCACGCCGTCTGGTCTCCCAACGACACCCACATCCCCTTCATCGTCATGGGAAAAGGCGTCCGTCACGCCTGGGACAACCGTTCCTACACCATCAACGACATTGCCTCCACCATCTGCGCCCTGCTAAACATCCAGCAGCCCAGCGCCTGCATCGGCAACGCCATAGACGTGAGAAGGTAGAAGTTCACTTTTCACTCCTCATGCTAAACTCACAGCCGCAATACTGCTGATTGTAAAACCCGTTTTCCTTCAGCAGTTCATTGCGGCGTTGTTGTAGTCCGCCCTTTCGCCAGTTGCGACCGTCGAAACGGACACCGCCGCCGACCTGCTCCACAGCCCACTCGCCCGCCTCGTTAATCTGTTCCAACGACTTCCATCGGCTACTGGCCAGCGTCGTCGTAAACTCATCAAAGCCAAGTTCCTTGCATACCTTTGCGGCCCGTAGGAGTCGCATCTTGAAGCACTGCAGACACCGTCCGCCGCGTTCAGGTTCCCCCTCCAACCCCTTCACTGTGCAGCGCCAAGCCTCGTGGTCATAGTCATCATCTATCACCCTCAGTCCCAGCTTCTCTGCATACCGCGTCAATTCATTCTTCCGAATCAGGTATTCCTCCTCGGGATAGATGTTCGGGTTGCAATAGAACAGCGTAGGCCGTACCTCATGCGCCAGCATCCACTCAATGATTGCACTGGAACATGGCGCACAACAGCAATGTAACAAAACCTCAGTCATCTAAGTAATAATTATTTCTACGGAGCTAAGGAGTCAGGGGAGTTTTAGCTTCGCAGGCGAAGCCCCTCCTTTTCCTCCTGTTCTCCTTAGACAAAAAATCTACGGAGCCAAGGAGCCATAGGAGTAGCGCCTTCGGCACTAAGGAGATTCCTTTTCCTTTTTCTTAGCCTTTTACTATTTCAATGGCAAAATTACGAATATTTCTCTCGAACCACAATAAAAACAGGGGAAAATCACAGACGGTAACATACGAAGATAATAAAAGTCCCCTGCGCGGTGATGCGCAGAGGACTCAAAATTTTTATTATGTTACTTGCTCCCCCTCACCCCGCATAGGTGTGAAGGAGAACGGGCGTTTTACCAGAGGTCGTCAAAATCGTCATCGGACGTGCGAGTGCCACGTTCCTTGCCAAGAACAGTTCCGTTCTTGTCTGCAGAATTATAGCTTCTAGACAAGCAAATTAACGTCGCTGCTTTGATTTCATTCGCCTGCATATCAGGCTTTACATATATCTTTTTCATAACTTTCTTTTCTGTTTTTTAAGAGTGAATTATTACTTTACATACACTTTCTGAGTCTGGCCGTTCTTCAGTACGACAATGTTCATGCCCTTCTGCAGCGACTTCACCTGTACACCGGCTGCGTTGTAGATGGTCTCTACCTCGCCAGCTGTCAGAGCAGAGATAGCTTCGATAGCAGAAGCGTCACCGTCGAAGAAGTATGCACGAGCCTTAGCATTACCACTACCATCTGTGAGATAAGCGCGGTTCGCACCAATGGTTGGTTCTTGATCAGTTTCAACCAGATAGAAGGCCACCTTGCCGTTGTTCTTCTGGAGGACATAAGTACCAGCAGCAGCTGTTGTTGACTCATAAACACCCGTCAGCAAACCTTGTGTGTAAGTAGTTTTACCAGCAATACCCCAGCCTGTAAGTGCTTCACCTGTATAGCCATTTTCAGCCACAAGGATGTAAGGAACGTTTGCCTGTGGCTCTGCCACTTCAACCAAAGTAAGTTTGTTTCCATCAAGTTCCTCACAAGAATAAGCCTTTACGCCAGAAGGAAGCGTCGGCTTGAATGGGAAGATACGGGTTGCATACTGCACATCAGCATCAATTGTTACGTCGACGGATGCCTCGGAAGCCTCAGCGATAGTGAAGTTTGCAGAATTAGCTGTGTACATGTCTTTGTTATTGTTGTTTGCAATGACCTTATTGCCATCGGAAACATTCAGCAGCTGGAACTGACCATTAGTTGTTGTGGCCTGAATCTTAATCCAAGAAGCCTTACTTGCATCGTCTGTTGTACGAATCTGACTGTTGTTGCCGCTATAAATGCTACCAGTGGTAATGTAACGCTCTGCGCCATCTGCCACGTTGATTGCACTTACTTTATAAGTGTTTGCCTCTCCAGCAACAGCAGTGAACTTCAGAGCCTGATTCAGGTTTGCGTTAGCAGGAGCAAGATACTGGATTCCATAGCCACCCATATCATTTCGTCCACCGGCAATAAAAGTCACAGCATTGCCATTCCAATCCTTGCCGTCTTCTACGATAGTCAGGACATAACGCTTATCTACATCAGGAGCGTTGAGAGCCTGATATGTATAGTTAGAGATTGCCGTTGCAACTGCTGTATTCCATTCAGCCACATCTGAAGCAACAGTAGAAGATGTGATTTCGTGATTACGGGCTGTCTCGTATGCACTATACAGACTATTGTTTCTCGTTTCATCGAGTTGGAAAACACCTGTACCCACATTTGTAGTATTCTTGGTTATCGTAGAGGTTGCCCATGTATCATAAGTTGCCTTAGCACTTACAAATGTACTATTGGCCTCTTGAAGAGCCTCGATAGCTTCTACATAGTCAGCAGGAGTCTCAACAGCAGCGAGTGTAGCAAGATCAGAACGTTCCTTACCTGTTACATTAGTATATTCTGCAGAATTCAGCGCGTTATTGGCAGAAGTGCGAACAGTAGCATAAACACCAGCAGCCTGATCGTTTGCCTCTTTATAGAGTTGTACATAACCAATACCCATCCAGTTGCGAGTGTTACCAATATGAGCCTTCAAACCAAGTTTTACCTCGCTCTCAGATGCCTGATAGAAGCTGATGCTGGCAGCTGCTAAATCGGTTCCTTCATGAGTAATGGATGTACCGTCAACTTCATTAGCACTAAATGAAATTCCATCAACAGTAGGATTTTCTTCTTTGGCAGCATCGTTTCTTTGGTCAGTAGCAAAAGCCTGTGCACTCATACTATATACACCCTTAGGTAAAGTGGTCTTCAAATAAACAGTATATCCACTTGTTGCTGGGGTAGTTTGGTCACTCCAATACTCATAAAAATATTTATTGCTACCATTCATCACCTGACTATTACCACCTGATTGCTCTGTGTACCAACCATCTGCCTTCGCCCATGTGGATAGACCAGTCAGGTCGTGGTTTGTTAACAAACAAGTTAAGTCGAAGCGATTGCCAGAAGTTGGAACTGCATCTTTTGCAAAAGCAAGGATTGCGCTTCTTAATGCAGCAATGGCTGTGTTAAGGCCATCATTTGTGGTAGCACCTTCGGCAGCTGTATTTTGTGTACCAATCGCAGTGTTCAGCGTACTTGTAGCTGTAGCATTATTGTTTTCTACATCTTTCATTGCAGTTGCACCGGCCTTTACCTCAAGCCATATAGCATATTTAGCCTCAAGAGCTTTATAGGTATCATAAGCATCATTGATATTGTCCATTGCTGTATTGAACTGGCTTTCTTCTGTGAAAGCATGATCATCGTTGTCATTATTGTTAATAACAGTCTGAAGAGCTGATTCAGCAGCATCGGGAATCGTATTGCCATCAACCAAAGTCTGAGCTTTTTCAACTACTTCATCCAGAAGAGCCTGATATGCTTTCGTTGGATCACCAAAGAACTTCAGTTCAAAGCGGTCGAAAGCAATCCAGTTACCGGTGCAGTTATCAAGGTTGATACCGATGGTAAGGTCACCATCAGAAGCCAAAGTGGTGCGAACCTTATACTGACCATATGCTCCAATCTCTGTTTGATTTGAATTCGCTTTTAAGAACATACCTGTTTTAGGTGCATCACTTTCAGATTGAAGGATGTTATGTCCATATACAGATAGTTCATATAGACCTGCTGGCATGTTTTCCAAGGTCTGAGTTATTGACTTATTGGAACCTAATGCGTCAGCACTCCATTGTTCAGCAAAGCCAATACCAGACTTGTTGGCCCAGTTATTGTTTTGATATTTTAAACCAGTATTTGTCCAACCGGTCAAATCACGATATTCAAAGCCCGGGTTAGTAATAGCGTAGGTTACATCGGTGGGGGAGCTGACGGAGGCGAGGTCGTCTAGGTCGAAGAGTTCAAACATTCCGACAATAACCCATGAATCACCAATTTCATGAGTTCCTTGAACACCAATTTCTATTTCAGTGTTATCAGCATCAATAGTGAATTCTACCACATTGCGATACATCTTGGAGTCAAAGACATTAGCACCTTCAGCCTGAGTATTGGCATAGCCGGTAGCTTTAATGCTCTTTAAACTAGCAATGGAGGTGGTGTTAGTTCCAGCAAATAAAGTTGCATGCGATGTCGTGGAAGTATTATCTTTAGTTCCATCACGATAAAAAGAGTAGTTTACCAAACGATAACGGCCTTCAGGCAACGTAATGGTTTGCTTCATAGAATAAGAAGTGGTTGCAGCATTTGCTCCGCTCCATCCACCCCAGCATTCGCTAGCGTAACCTACTGTGTTATTTCCTCGCTGAGGAGCATTAAAATTAGAAACCGTCCAACCTGTCGTGCCATTGGACAACGTAGCATTCGTGATGTACTGTGACGTCACGTCCTTTTGTGCGTTGGCCTTAAAGCCTAATGCACATACGACGCAAAGCGCCGCTAAAAGTAGTTTTCGTTTCATAAAAATAATAAATAAGGTTATAAAATTTGGTTAAATAAAATTTTCCGCATAACATACCAGAACGCATTCCAATGGGAATTGTCCTGATAGGCATTGGGACTTGCCCAGTGCACAGATATCCGCCCACCGGCGGCATACTTACTCAATTTGGGGCTTCAAATGTACGGACTTTTTACCGCTCCGCAAAGCGTTTTGCGGATTTTTTGCTTCTGGAGCTGATTTTTTATGGGAATAAGTGTCCCGCAGAACCTTTAGCATTCTATGTTTATTTCCTAACAACTTTTATAGTTTAACATTTAATTAACGTGATTCAGATATTGTACTGAA
>CAJONZ010000071.1 GCA_905236065.1 uncultured Bacteroidaceae bacterium
GATGAGGTTCACCTTATCGAACTCTGGGTGCTTGTTGTACTCTTCCTCGATGGTACCGAGAACTTCTTCTACAGCCTGATGATACTCTGGCTCATTTGGAAAACGACGTTTGAGGTCTTCTAAAACTTTTTTTGCGTCCATTTGTAGATTTTGTTTTTTAGATTTTGTTTTTATGTTATTTGTTGTTTCTCTGTGATGATTGTTCGCGTACACCGTGCAGGTGTTTGCGCCCGTTAGGCAGTCTTTTGCCCCTTTTTTCATTGTTTCGGCTGCAAAGGTATGTATTTCTCTTTAAACCCACAAACAAAAATGTAAAAAAAACAGCAAAACAATAGAAAAAGTTACTTTTATTTATCATTTCATGTGTTTTTATGGCTTTTTTCCATCTTTTTGTACTTTTTCAAACAATTTGACAGAAGTCAAGAAAGCACGGTGGACATCGCATGATGAAAAGCCTTTTCGGTGGTTGTTGACTGCCTTGAAGAAGGGGGTGAATTGTTTCGAAAATGACGCAGAACTCTTCTCGTGAATACAGTTCTGCGTGAAATCGAATACAGTTCTGCGTCATCTCCGATAGAGTTCAGCGTTGTGAAAGGTTGGTTTTTATGGGATTGCAAAGCCGTTTGGTCGGGGAAACGGACAGAAAGGACGCGAAAACAACTTCTTGGCAGGTGAAAAGGCTGATTTGCTGCCCTTTATTTGTTTATTTTTGTAAAAAGAGCTAACTTTGCACCCCAATATATAAATAATGTATTTGTTGCGAATGAAAAAAGACATACTATTTTCGGTTTTTATATTGTTTTCTTTAGGTACCTTGGCGCAGTCGTCAGGCAAGAACGAGGATTTTGTGGTGGCTGACACGATCTCGCTGGACAATGTCATCGTGACGGGTTACCAGAAGATTGACAAGCGCTATACGACCAGTTCGGTGACGACCATCAAGATGGAGGATTTGAAGCTGCCGGGCTTCACGAGTATAGACCAGATGATGGAGGGTAAGATTCCCGACCTGGTGCTGACGACGAATTCTGGCGAAATCAATGCGACCCCTCGCTTGCGTATTCGTGGTACCTCGACCCTGATTGGTAACCGCGAACCGTTGTGGGTGCTTGACGGAATCGTGCTGACCGACCCCGTGAACCTGTCGCCCGACGTGTTGAATGACCCCGACTATGTGAACCGGGTGGGCAACGCCATTTCGGGCATCAACCCACAGGACATCCTGCGTATCGACGTGCTGAAGGACGCGGCGGCCACGGCCTTGTACGGAACCCGTGCGGCCAACGGCGTCATCGTCATCACGACCAAGAGCGGTCGGGTGGGCAAGCCCATCGTCTCGTACAGTGCGAACTTTACGGCCCGCCGCCGCCCGCACTATACGGACGGAAAAATCAACCTGATGGACTCGAACGAGCGCATCCAGTTCTCCCAGTTTCTGGCCGAGCAGCATTATCTCTATCCCAGCGGAATGCCGCTCGTGGGCTATGAGTATGCCCTGTCGAGACTTTATTCGGGCGCGTTGAGCCAACAGGAGTTCAACAACGAGGTGAACAAGATGGCCGGACAGAACACGGACTGGTTCGACATCCTGTGCCACAACTCTTTTTCGCACGACCACAGTGTGTCGGTGAGCGGCGGTTCGGCGGCGGTGCGCTACTATGCCTCGTTGGGCTACACCGGGCAGGACGACGTGATTAAGAACACGACCAACCGTCGCTATACGGGTATGGCGAAAATTGATGTGAAGTTCACGTCGAAGTTCGATATGCAGCTGAACGTCACAGGCTATCAGAACGACCGAAAGTACAATGCGGCAGAGGTGAATCCGACCGACTATGCCTACAAGACCAGCCGCGCCATCCCAGCTTACAACGACGACGGGTCGTATTACTACTACAAGAAGAATACGGGCGGCTATGCGGGCTACCTGAACTATAGCATCCTGAACGAACTGGATAACTCGTTCCAGAAGCAGGAAGTGAGCAACATCATGGCGACGCTCAACCTGCACTACCGTCCGTTGTCATGGATGCACCTGACGGGCATTCTCTCGGTCAACACGTCGTCTTCCAATGCCGAAACGCACTATGGCGAGAGCACGTTCCATTCGGCTTCACTCCGCAGGAGCGAGGTGGACGAGCAGCCGGGAACGGACAGTGAGATGCCCTACGGCGGTGAATATACGAAGCAGACCACCAGCACGAAGGGCTATACAGCCCGTTTGCAGATGGACATCAACAAATATCTGGGTGAGTATGAGCAGCATGTCATCAACTTCTCGTTAGGTTTTGAGGCTTCCTCCACGTTGTACAAAGGTTATAAGCGCACAGATCGTGGCTTCTACCTGGACCGTGGCGAGACGTTTGTGGTGAATGTGCCCAGTACGTTCAACAGCTATTATGAGTGGATGAAGGGCAATGTGCCGACCATCACGGACGAGCGGACGAACCTGGCCTCGGCCTACGCCACGCTGTCCTATACCTACAACAACCTTTTCACGCTGAATGCCAACACCCGCTACGACGGTTCGAACAAGTTTGGTAGCCGCAGCAACGAGAAGATTCTGCCCATCTGGTCAGTGTCGGGCAATGCGAACATCCTGAACATTGCCAAGATTGAGGCCGACTGGGTGGACAACCTGATGTTCAAGGCTTCGTATGGTGAGCAGGGAAACATGCTGGACGACCAGACGCCGGTGATGGTCATCAAGAAGGGTACGATGGATGCTTACTACGGCGAGATGGTGACGAAGGCGGCGCTGTTTGCCAATCCTGACCTGAAGTGGGAGAAGACCCACTCGGTCAATGTGGGTCTGGAGTCGGGCTTCTTCGGCGGTCGTTTGCAGTTTGGCATTGAGTATTACCACAAACGCACGACAGATGCCTTCATGTCGAAGACCATCAGCGACGTGAACGGCTACACGTCTTACATTGTCAATTCGGGCACCATCATCAACAAGGGTTTCAACGTGACGCTGTCTGCTACGCCCGTGAAGCTGAAGAATTTCTACTGGATTCTTTCTGGCAACCTGTCGAAGGTGTATAACAAGGTGACGACCACGCCCGGTGGCTCGACGTATGAGCTGAATAACTTCCTGAACGGTACGGCGGTGGTTGAAGGACAGCCTGTGGGCACGTTCTACAGCTATCAGTTCGTCGGACTGAACAGCGAAGACGGAGGCCCCGTCATCAACGACTGGGAAGACCGGCAAAGCGAGCTTGAGAACCTGGACAACTACGAAGCTTACACCCGTGTGTTAGTTCCGAGCGGCAAGCGTGAGGCCGACCTGACAGGAAGTATCAACAATACGTTTACCTACAAAAATTGGCGACTGGGCATCACGCTGACCTATGCCTTCGGGGCAAAGACCCGCCTGTTCCGTCTGTTCGACGGTTTTACGGGTGGCTACTCCAGCGAGGCCAATGTCAGCCGCGACTTGTTGGAGCGTTGGCAGCGTCCGGGCGACGAGGCATTCACCGACATCCCGTCCATCATGGGCAGTGGCAACCCAAGCTACTATACGTATGCCAACCACTGGAGTGCGAGCGACCTGTACAAGGGCCCGAAGTTTACGCCCAACTACTGGACGATATATGACTATTCGACGGCGCGGGTGGTCAGTGCGGACTATGTGAAGCTGCAGAATGTGTCCTTGACCTACGAGTTTGACAAAAAGCTACTGAGCAAGATGAGGCTGGGCCGTCTGGCGCTCACGCTCTCGGCCACCAATCTGCACACATGGTGCGACAAGCGCCTGCGTGGACAGACACCGACGCAGGGCGGCTTCACGGAGGTTCAGTTGAGCGATTGCCCGGTTTATACGCTGGGCGTGAATGTGGAGTTTTAGGAATAGCCCCTTTCCCTTGCTCCCTCATTCCCTTTAGGGCAAGGGGAAAGTCAATGGACAGAATGAAAAATGAAAAAATGATATGAAGAAGAAACTAACATATATTTGCATGGTTGGCCTGGCGCTGTTGTTGCAGGGCTGTGGAAAATTTCTGGAGGAGTATAGTCAGGACACGGACTATGTGCGTACCTGGAAGGACTTGGACGAGTTGCTGATAGGCGACTGCTATTTGCCGGTGGAGGAATCGAACTACATCAGCTATTCCACCAATGTAGGCTCGTGGCTGCACCTGCTTGCCGACGAGGTGGAGGAATGCCAGTCGGGCTATGTCATGAATCAGGCAGAGGGTGACTACCGTGCCAAGTCGTTTGGCTATTACACCTGGCAGCAGCGGGTGGGGCAGAACGAGACGTTCACGGATTTCTATGTGGAGAACGAGACGTGGACGAAGATTTATTACTGCATCAATGTGGCCAACAATATTCTGGAGAGCGTGGAGGATGTACCCCAAAGTTCCGATGCAGAGCGGCAAGGGGTGCATAAGGTGAAGGGAGAGGCACACTTTTTGCGGGCATTCTATTATTTTTGGCTTGCCAATCTATATGGGAAGCCCTACCATCCGGCAACTGCCGCGACCGACCTTTGTGTGCCGCTGAAGACGAGTGCCGTGGTGGAGGACCGAAAATTTGACCGGGCCACCGTAGCCGAAATCTATGCACAGGTGCTGACAGACCTGGCCGAGGCAGAGAACCATCTGGCTCAGAACAAAATGGAGCGGAAGAGTATTTATCGTGCCGATGTCGTGTCCTGCTATCTGTTGTTGAGTCGAGTCTATCTTTATATGCAGAATTGGCAGAAGGCTGCTGAATATGCGAAGCTGGTCATGGACGCGCATCCGTCGCTGATGAACCTGAACGTGGCGACGGGTAAGTTCTTGGTGAAGGATAATGCGGAGAATATTTTCTCCATGGGCGGAAGCGATGTCCCCCGCCTGTTCAATTATCTCTGCCAGTCCTACAGCGTGAGCCGTGAACTCTATGCAGCTTATTCCTCTTCTGATTTGAGAAAAGTGAGATGGTTCTGGCAGAAGGGTAATTTTGTCGGCCCCATCCGTACTCCCGTGGGCAGCACCTATCTGACCTATAATGTGAAGGATGCGGACTATTACACGAAAGCCTACTCCATGAACTATTATCAGGAGGAAGTCTCTGGCCTCTTCCTGCTTCGCTCTGCGGAAGCGTATCTGAACTATGCGGAAGCGGAGGCATACATGGGCGATGAGGCCGAGGCGCAACGGGCGGTGACGATGCTCAGGGCGAACCGTTTCGATACGTCTTCGAACTATCAGGTTACGGCGACAGGCGCTGACCTGATTTCCGCCATTCGGAGGGAACGACGCCTGGAACTGGTGCTTGAAGGGCATCGTTGGTTCGACCTGCGCCGCTACATGGTGTGTCAGGTACAGCCGGAAAGCATCTCCATCGCCCATGAGTGGACGACTTATTCCGACCATCTGTCCACGAAAGTGGTGGAGCGTCGCCGCTATGTGTTGGAAGAGAACGACCCAGCCTACACCCTGCCCATCCCCCAGGAGGTGCTGACCTTCAATACGGGCATGGAGAACAATGTGCGTCCGTGGCGCAATTATACATCTGTACAGTAAAAGGAGGGCAAGAAGCGGTTCTTGGCCATCCAAGCGTACGAAAGAAACGATAAGCTACCGATATAAGTGAAAAATGAAGAATATGATTTACCATTTACGATTTGGTTTTCTGGTGGGCCTTCTGCTATGCCTTTTCATGCAGGGCTGTAAAAAGGACGAAGTGGAGGTTGACATCAAGGACGTGACCGTACCCTTCCTTCCTGCCGTGGATGATAATAGCGAGGAGGCACAGTTGCGCCGTGAGTTCTTTTCGACCTACCATTCCTATTTGCTGTTTAACGACACCTTGCAGCACTACGAAACAGGCAAGGACATCAATGGCGAGCCGCACTACTTTACCGAGGTGCTCGACATTACCTACGACATTGGTGCGAGCAACACGTCCAACAATAAATACACCTACACCTTGCTCGCCGACACCCAGCAAAAGCGTGAGGCCGTGGCCTACGTGCAGGAATACATCCTCCCCCATATCACGGGAAAGCTGATGCCCTATTCATGGCTTCTGGTGGATAAGATTACCCGTGAATTTATCGGGGCAATCACCTCGCCAGTGGCCGTTACCGGGCAGCGTGCCGTTGTGATTGCCTGCAATTCCCTGTCCAAACGCACGGCGGCTCAGAAGCAGACATACACCCGTCAAGTGATGAATGCCATCATTGCCAAACTTGCCAACGACAATGTGGATGCCTTCGAGGAGTTTTTCGCGGTCAGCAGTTCTTACTACGATAAATCTTTCACGGCCCCGAAAACGAGTGCCGAGAACACCGCCATATTGAATGAGGCAGGTTTCATCGAGCAGGGACAGCAATATGGAAGCAAAGTCAACGGCCTGTATCCGAGTCAGGAGATAGACATGAGTTCCTTCTCCCGTCAGGTAGTGGCCCTCACGTCCGAAGCATTTGAGAAAAAGTATGGAAAGTACCCACTGGTGATGAGAAAATACGAGATCATGCGAAAAATCTTAATGGAGTTGGGATACCAAGAATGAGAAAATGAAGAATTAAGAATGAAGAATGAGGAAATGAAGAAGAATAGAAATAGATTGCTTTTGTTTGTCGTGTCTTCGTTGCTGATGCTTGTTGCATGCTCGAAGGATGACACGGTGAGCGTGACAGAGCCTACAGCCACGGGCATGTTTACCGATGTCCGCGACGGGAACGTTTATTCATTCGTGACCATTGATGGGCTTGATTGGCTGGTGGAGAATTTCCGTTTCGACTTGGGAGACCGGGACAAATGCTGCGTCTATCAGAACGAGGACGATTTCAAGCTGCAAATATATTCAACGGAGAACCTTCCGAAGTTCGGAATGCTTTACACCCTGTCTGGTGCGCAAGAAGCGGTGCCCGAAGGCTGGCGTCTTCCAACCGATGCCGATTGGACGGCTTTGGAGCAGAACGGAGGCTATCTGTCTGCAGCGTTCGGACTCGTTTACGGTGGCTATTTTACCAAAAACACGGTGAATGCAGCGGCGAACGGTAGCCGTTTCAAGGGTGCCTGGGCCTATTTTTGGAGCAGTACCAAGGATGAGGGCAAGAATGGCATATTCTATTTTGCCCGGAAGAAGTTCTACAACGAGCAGACAATGGAGCGCCTCAGCATGGAGCCCGAAGCCTATTTCCTCAGCCTCCGTCTGGTACGCGAAAAGTTAAAATAAAAAATGGAAAGTGAAAAGACTAACTAACATAACCGCAAAAACCGCAATGAAAAAGATATTGACCCTATTCCTGCTTTTGCAGGCAACAACCCTGCCGCTGTGCGCACAGCAGCACAACGTGACCTTCACGGGAAGAATCCTCAAATACCTCCCGACGGACACATTATATATATATGTACAGGGAGGAGAGAAGGAAGGCTACGATACGCTTTCCATCGATAAAAAGGGACGTTTCACCTATACGACCTTTGTGAAGGACATGACGGAGGGATTGGTTTTCACCAACAATGGCACTCCAGAGCAAAGCGATGCCTTCAGCGTACTGTTGCAGCCCGGCAAGAAGATTCATGCGGAACTCTCGCTCCGTCCTTTCTCTGTGAACTATTCAGGCGACGAGGCAGAGAAATCCACCTACGCCAATCAGTATTATCAGGCTTTTTCTCGCTCCACAAAGTTGCAGGGCGACACGTTGGCCGCCAACTATCCGACTTTTGCAGCCGCTAAGAAGTTTATCGACAGCGAACTCGGAAAGATGGAGGCCACGGTGCGAACCGTGAAGGACAAAGTCTTTGCCTCGCAGGCTCAGACTGCACTCGACGATCAACGCACGGGGGCCTATTTCGGTTATGCCGTCAACAGTGAGAAAGCGGGCCGTTCGATGCAGGCCGATGCCGATTTTCAGGCAATCATCAAGGGAATCAATCCGAACGACACCTTGGAGGTGGCAAAAATCTATTCCTATTTGGAGTGGTACTATGCTGCCCATCCAGGCCTGTATGCTCCCATGTCCGCCGAAGGTGCAAAAATCAAATACTTAGGTGAATACACCCAAAATCAGGAAGTTCGCAACAGGGTTGCCAACATCTATCTGATGAACATTCTTTTCCTTGCCTCCTGGGGCATGGACACTGCCGGCGGTGAGTTGAAAGATCTTTATGAGCAATATCTTCAGCTTTCTACCGACACCACCTACACAGCCTTCATTCAGGAGAATCTTGCCCGCATTGCCTCCCAGGCTCCGGGTGAAGACCCGATAGACTTCCTGTTGGAAAATGCCGACGGTACGAAAGCCCAATTTGCCGATTTGATGGGCAAGGGCCACGTGACTTACATCGATTTCTGGGCCACATGGTGCGGACCTTGCAAGGCCGAAATCCCCCACCTCGACAAGATGGTGGCAGCCTATAAGGAGAAGGGACAGCTCTATTCCAAGGAGAATCCCAAGGGAGTGCGCATCATCTCCATCTCCATCGACACCAAGCGAGACCTCTGGCTGAACAAGCTGGAGAAGGACAACCCGCAGTGGGAGCAATACATCGTTCCCGACCTTCAGAACTGTCCCGGCATTACTGGCTACAACATCCAGAGCATTCCGCGTTTCATGCTCTTCGACAAGAACGGGAAACTCTTCAAGTCCGCAGCCCCGCGTCCCAGCGACGTTGAGACCCGCACCCTGATTGACAGCCTCATGGAACGCTAACCCCCAACCCCAAAAGGGAGGGCTATTTTAACTTTTAACTTTCAACTTTTAACTCAGGAAAATTTCTTTGAAGCGTCTCGCTACATATCTCATCGCCCTGTTTTCAACCCTCTGCGTGGCGGCTCAGGATATGCAGGCCGACAGCGTTACACTGACGCTGCCTACGGATGTCTATGCCTACTACGTCACCGTTACGCCTGGCAACACCTTCACAACCATGCTGGGTCATGCGGCTTTGCGTATGCAATGCCCCTCTGCCGGACTCGACTATTGCTTCACCGTCAAGGCTCCGGAAATCGGCAATGAGTTTACGGCTATGACCTTGCGCACCCTGAAGGCTGGTCTTGTGCCAGAAGAGACGCCGCAGTTTTTCCAAGACTACATCAGCGAGGGGCGGGGCATCGACGAATACCCCCTGAATCTTACGTTGCAGGAGGCTCGCACCTTGTGGCGACTCTTGGACGAGGAAGTGGCTCGCGGACTTTATAGGAACGTCGATTACATCCACAACGGTTGTACACAGCAGGTTGCCATCGTGCTCTTTGCCGCCCTTGGGCAACGCCCGCTTCGCATCGACTCCGTGGCCAACACCCTCTTGCCTTACGAGAATCGCCGTCAGATTCTGGCTCGCTACATGAATCCTTCCTACTGGAAAGGCTTTGTGGGGCACAGCCTCTACGGTGGCACCCCCGACGAATCCGTCTATGGCCGTGCCAAACTCATCATGCCTGCCGACTTGGCCGCAGCTTTACGGCAGATGGAGCTTGCCCGTCCCGCAACCACGGTGGCAAAGCCCACGCTTTCCACCACGCCGCCCGCCTTCTCTCCGCTCATGGCTACGGCACTTTTCCTGTTGCTTTGTCAGATTCCCGTTAGGCATTCAGTCGTCGATAAGGTTCTGCTCATCGTCTATTCCCTTTTTGCCCTCCTGCTTTGCTGGATTGTTTTCGTCTCAAAGACACCGGGCACCGAGTGGAACTGGTTGCTCATTCCCTTCAATCCTCTCCCCGTTTTGCTTTACAAGTGGCGAGGCCGCACGTTCCATGTGCTTTGTGCCGTGGTGCTGCTTGCATTCCTTGTGTTCATGGCGTTCAACCTCAACCGCCTTTTCTTCCTGGAGCAACTGCTCGTTGTGACGGGAATCCTTATACGTGTCATTTATCATTCATTTAATATAAACCTTTTAAAACAAAGACAAGTATGAAAAAGATTTTCTCTTTTCTCTTTTTGGCCGCATTAAGCGCATCGGCTTTCGCAGAGACGGACGACAAGTACCATTGGTACTACGACAAAGTGGAAGCCAACCCCACAGGCAAGGGCTTGGTCTATGCTTCAGAGGAAGGCACCGACCCAACCGAAGCCGATTTTCAGGCATCCGTGGAAAAACAGTTCGTGGTTTACAGTCTCTCCAGCACCAGCCTCTTTGTCTGGGCTAAACCCGCAGCCGGCTATCAGTTTGCCGGATGGTTCCCCGACTACGACGTTTCCATGGCCTCCCTGCTCTCAGCCAGCGAGTCAACCGCCATTTCGGTTAGCACAATGTCCGAGTCGGAGGACGACATCGTAGAGGGCTACGGATTTGAGCCCGATGCCACCTACTACGGCGTCTTCACCAAGGTAAAGGTGCAGTATGTGCCCGGACAGGAAAATGTTGGCTCCATCGACATCGACAAGGTGGCTAACGACTTGGGCGACAACATCACCATCACGGCCACTCCCAGCGACGAGACCATCAAATTCGACTACTGGACCGACTCCAAGGGCAATAAAATCACGGCCAATCCCTTCACAGCAACCGTTTCCGACATGGAA
Source organism: uncultured Bacteroidaceae bacterium (assembly GCA_905236065.1). GTDB lineage: Bacteria > Bacteroidota > Bacteroidia > Bacteroidales > Bacteroidaceae > Minthosoma. The sequence continues at coordinate 10,463 of CAJONZ010000071.1, forward strand.
ACCTACACGGCCCATTTCTCCGGCGAGTCCATCATCACCATCGACTTCGGCAAGGCAGGCAGCAAGTTCGTCGCCTTCTCCAGCAACGTCGGTGCCACGCTTGGCGCAGGCATCAAGGCTTACCGGGTGGCTCCTGTCGTAAAGGCATTCTACGACGATGACTACCACTACATCGAATTCGACGAAAGCGAGAACGCTTGGGGCTATTGGGACAATGTCTATGACGACGATTGGAATATTGTTTCCTCCAACTTCGTGAGATATACCGGCCAGGTTCCCGAATTCACGTCTTCCTATAAACTGGAAGAGTTTGGCTACTCCTATTACGCCGGCGATGCCGCCATCCTGACGGGCGAAGGCGAACTTTCCATCGTGCTCAACGGTGATGACACCCCGTCCGGCTTCAACAACTACCTCGTCCCCACTGCTGACGGCCCCGTTGACATCGCCTCCCTGCCTGCCACCGACGGCGACAGCAACGCCATGACCTACTACCTCTTCAATGGCCGTGACTTCGTGAAGGCAACCTCTGGCACCGTGCCACAGGGACAGTGCTACCTTGCCCTCGATGCCACCCAGTATCCGCTTCCCGACACCATCGCTGTTGCTCCCGCCAAGGTGAAGGGCGACATCGACGGTGACGGCAAGATTACCGTGGCCGACATCACCAAACTAATTGAAATCTACAACCAGGGCAAGTAATGAAACTCCTCTTTTACCTATTCCTGACGGCTTGCTGTGCCTCCTGCGCACAGCAAGCCTTTACCATTCACGGTCGGGTTCCCGGCTTGCAGGCCGGCGTCGTCATTGGCCTTCTCGATGCCGAGGACCAAACCGTCGGCGAGATTGCCGTTGACACCGTGAAGGCCGACGGCGAGTTCTTCATCACTGGAAAAATATCCCATCCCACGCTCTGCACCCTGACCACCAACAACCTCGACCTGATTGCCGACGAAGTGGCTGCTGGCAACTACGACCACGTCCGTTGGACCTACACCCCCGTCTTCGTCGATAACGTCGAAATGGAAGTCCACGTCGCCCGTTACGACCTCATGGGCGACGAGCCCATCACCGACGACTTCTGCATCACCGGCGGCGAAGCACAGGCCGACTTCAACGAATACAACCAATTGCTCAAGGCGTCCGACAGCCCCGACCTGAAAGCGCTTGCCCAAACCTTCATCCAGGGCCATCCCACCTCCGTCGTCTCCCTCATGCTGGCCAACCGTATGCTGCACAACGCCTACAACCTGACCAAGGAAGAGATAGCGTTCCTGGAGCAAACCATCACGGGTTGTCCGCTCGACACCGCCCGCTACACCGAGTTCCGTCATCGTGCCGCACTGGCCAGGCAGACTGCCGTCGATAGTTCCATTTCCGATCTCGACATGACGACCCCATCGGGCGAGCCATGCAGCCTCTCCGACGTGGTTGAAAGCTACAAGGGGCGCTACTTGCTCGTTGACTTCTGGGCCAGCTGGTGTGGCATCTGCCGTGCCGGCACCCCACACCTCAAGGAATACTACGCCCAATATCCCCGCGAGCAGTTCGACATCATCTCCGTCTCCACCGACGAGAAGCCCGCTGCCTGGCACACCGCCATGGAGAAAGACGCCATGCCCTGGGCACAATACTGCCTTACGCCGCAAGGAGCCAAGGACTTCTACGAGAAGTATCAGACCATCGGCGTCCCCTACTACCTCATCGTCTCCCCCGAAGGTAAAGTCCTCTGCAACCCTGGAGGAATAGAGGCCATTCAAGCCAAGCTGAAGGAGCTACTGGGACAATGAACAACGAACAATAAATAATTAACAATCAGCCCCCTCCAAACCTTCCCCCTATAAGGGCGTGATGCCATCCGGATGGCCCCCCCCCTTGGGGCTTGGGGGACTTTAATTTTTTATGGACGACAAAAAAGTAATCTTCTCAATGGTCGGAGTGAGCAAGACCATTCAGCAGAACCAAAAACAAGTGCTCAAAAACATCTACCTCTCCTTCTTCTACGGAGCCAAAATCGGCATCGTCGGCCTGAACGGAGCCGGTAAATCCACCCTGATGAAAATCATCGCCGGCATCGACCAGCAATACCAGGGCGAAGTCGTCTGGGCACCCGGCTACACCGTCGGCTACCTGCCACAAGACCCGCCGCTCGACGAGACCAAGACCGTGAAGGAGAACGTCATGGAGGGCGTACAGCACATCTACGACACCCTGCGTGAGTATGACGAAATCAACGAGAAATTCGGTTTGGAGGAATACTACGGCGACCCCGACAAGATGGAGAAGCTGATGGCTCGTCAGGCTCAGTTGCAGGACGTCATTGATGCCACCGACGCCTGGAACATCGATGCCAAACTCGACCGGGCCATGGATGCCCTCCACTGCCCGCCCGCAGACTGGGCTGTGACCAATCTCTCCGGCGGTGAACGTCGCCGCGTCGCCCTCTGCCGCCTGCTCCTCCAGCAGCCCGATGTCCTCCTGCTCGATGAGCCTACCAACCACCTTGATGCTGAGAGTATCGACTGGTTGGAGCAGCACCTTCAGCAATATCCCGGTACCGTCATCGCCGTCACCCACGACCGCTACTTCCTCGACGACGTCAGCGAGTGGATTCTTGAACTCGACCGTGGCGAGGGCATCCCCTGGAAAGGCAACTACTCCAGCTGGCTTGACCAGAAGAGTCGCCGCATGGCCCAGGAGGAAAAGACCGCCTCGAAGCGACGCAAGGCACTGGAACGCGAGCTCGAATGGGTACGCATGGCACCCAAGGCTCGTCAAGCCAAGGGAAAGGCCCGTCTGAACTCCTACGACCGAATGCTCAACGAAGAGCAGAAGGAGAAGGAGGAGAAGCTTGAAATCTTCATCCCCAACGGCCCGCGCCTCGGCAATAAAGTCATCGAGGCCCAGCACGTTGCCAAAGCCTTCGGCGAGAAGACCCTCTACACCGACCTCAACTTCACCCTGCCGCCCAACGGCATCGTCGGTGTCATCGGCCCCAACGGAGCCGGCAAGACCACCCTCTTCCGCCTCATCATGGGGCTCGATACTCCCGACAGCGGCACTTTTGAGGTGGGCGAGACCGTCTGTCTGGCTTACGTCGATCAGCAGCACAAGGACATCGACCCGCAGAAGACCGTCTATCAGGTTGTCAGCCAAGGCAACGAAACCCTCCGCATGGGGGGACGCGACATCAACGTACGAGCTTACCTAAGCAAGTTCAACTTCAGTGGAGCCGACCAGGAAAAGCTCTGCGGCGTGCTCTCCGGCGGTGAGCGTAACCGTCTTCAGCTCGCCCTCGCCCTCAAGCAGGAAGGCAACGTCCTCCTGCTCGACGAGCCTACCAACGACATCGACGTCAACACCCTCCGCGCTTTGGAGGAAGGCTTGGAGAACTTCGCCGGCTGTGCCGTTGTCATCAGCCACGACCGTTGGTTCCTCGACCGTATCTGCACCCACATCCTCGCTTTTGAGGGTGATGGTCAGGTCTTCTATTTCGAGGGCAGCTATACCGACTATGAGGTGAACAAAGCCAAGCGTCTCGGACTTGAGGAACCTAAACGTATTAAGTACCGCAAGCTAATGGAATGACGAAGCTGCTCTTTGGCGATGGGTTGCCAAAGAGCAGCTTTTTTTACTTTTTACTTTTTCTGGATTTCTTTCTTGTAGCATCTTCTGCGCTTGACGATTTGGGCGTCGAGGTATTGCCACTGTGTCTGGGTTTTGACGTTTTCCTCAAGGATGCAGTTGGTTTCGGCCCATTTGAAGCCCATCTGCTGATAGACGGGGATGAGGTCGGTGAAGAGGAGGGCGTTGATTCCTCGGCCTTGCCAGTCGGGGTGGACGGCGATGAGGAGGAGCTCTACGCCGTCTTCGTGTTTGAACTTGAGGGATTTGAGCAGGTGGAACCAGCCGAAAGGTAGGAGTTTCCCCTTGGATTTCTGCAGGGAGCGGACGATGGAGGGCATGGAGATGCCGACGGCGACGACTTGGTTGGTGTCGTCGGTTTCGACGAGGGTGACCATGCGGAGGTCGAGCAGGGGCAGGTAGGTCTTGACGTAGCCTTCTATCTGGCGGGGTGTCATGCGGGAGTAGCCGAAGAGGGGGCTGTAGGCGTCGTTGATGACGTCGAAGATTTTCTGCCCGTAGCCGTTCTGGAAGATGTCGCGCTTGCCGTTGAGTTTCTTGATGTGTACTTTCTCGCGCTGCATGACGATTTGGCCGACGCGGGCGTATTTGTCGGGCACCTTGTCGGGCACGTCCATGTGGAGTTCCATCCACTCGGCTTCTTTCTGGTAGCCGAGTCGTTCGAGGTACTGGGGGTAGTAGGGGTAGTTGTAGAGGGTGGACATGGTGCCGAGGCGGTCGAAACCTTCGGTGAGCATTCCTTCCTTGTCCATGTCGGTGATGCCCATGGGGCCCTGACAGTGGGTCATGCCGCGCTCGCGTCCCCATTGCTCCACGGTGTCGAGCAGTGCCTTGGCCACATCGATGTCCTCGATGAAGTCAATCCAGCCAAAGCGTACGTTCTTGACGTTCCAGGTGGAGTTGGCGCGTTTGTTGATGATGGCGACGACTCGTCCGGCGACTTTCCCGTCTTTGTAGGCGAGGAAAAGTTGCATCTCGCTGAACTCCAGTCCGGGGTTTTTCTTGGGGTTGAAGGTGTCGCGCAGCGAAAAGTCGAGGTCGGGCACGGCGTAGGGATGGTTCTTGTAGAGCCAGTAGTTGAAGTTGATGAAGGCGGTGAGGTCTTTGGGGCTTTGTACGGGATGGATTTCTATCATGATGCTTCAGGAGTTAAACGTTTCTCGGAGTACTTGTTCGACGACGGCGGGGAAGTACTGCATTTCAAGCTGGTGTTCTTTCTCGGCGATGGTTTCAACGGTGTCGTCGGGGGAGAGGGAGGTGCGGAACTGGGCGATGATTTCGCCGCCGTCGCAGACGGGGCTGACGTAGTGGACAGTCATGCCGGTCTCGGTCTCTCCGGCAGCTTTCACGGCTTCGTGTACGTGGTGGCCCCACATGCCTTTGCCGCCGAACTTGGGCAGCAGGGCGGGGTGCAGGTTGATGATGCGGCGTGGGTATGCCTGGATGAGGTAGTCGGGGATGAGAGGCAGGAAGCCGGCGAGGACGATGAACTGGATGTCGTATTGCTGCATGACGGGCAGGACGTTGGCGGGGGTGCCTAATTCCTGCTTGGTGATGAGGACGGTGGGGATGCCCAGTTTCTGGGCTCGCACGAGGGCATAGGCGTCGGGGCGGTTGCTGACGACGAGTTTTACGGTTACGGGGTTGGACGATGCTGCGTTCTGGTGGGTTTGGAAGTGGCGGATGAGGTTTTCGCAGTTGGTGCCACTGCCTGAAACAAATATGGCGATGTTCATTGTTTTTGAAAGTTATTGAGGGGGCTGATTATTCACAAATTCTTATTGAAAAAATCAATGAGTTGGCGGCGAAGGTGGAGGCTGGTGCCTGGCCGTTCGCTGATGCTGTGGGTGCGCATGGGGTAAGAGAGTTGGTAGAAGGTCTTGCCCTCCTGGACGAGGCGGTTGACGAGCATTTCGCAGTTTTGGTAGTGGACGTTGTCGTCGCCGGTGCCGTGGATGAGGAGGAGGTTACCTTGGAGTCCGCTGACGTAGTTGATGGGGGAGCCACGGAAGTAGCCGTCGGGGTTTGCCTGTGGGGTGTTCATGTAGCGCTCCTGGTAGATGGTGTCGTAGAGGCGTTGGTCGCTGACGAAGGCGATGGCGACGCCGGTCTTGAAGATGTGGGGGTAGCGGAACATGCAGTTGAGGGTCTGGCTGCCGCCACCGCTCCAGCCTGTGATACCGATGCGGGTAGAGTCCATCCATGCGTATTGGCGACAGAGGGACTGGATACCACGTGCCTGGTCTTCGCTGGCGGCGACGCCTACCTCGCCGTAGATGCATTTGCGCCAGTGGCGACCACGTGGGCTGTTGGCTCCTCGGTTTTCGATGGAGACGACGACGTAGCCTTGCTGGGCGAGGTATTGCCAAAAGAGACTGGTCTCCCAACGGTCTTGCACGGTGGCGGAGGCGGGTTCGCCATAGACGTAGTCGATGACGGGATATTTCTTGGCGGGGTTGAAGTCGCGGGGCTTAATGATCCAGGCATCGAGCAGGAGGTTACCGCTTTGCACCTTCACGAGTGTTTTGTTCAGTCCGAGTTCCTTGGCTTTGGCCGTTGCCGCTTCGTTTTGTTCCAGGGTTTCCGTCACGGTCCATCGGCCTTTCTTGTCCATCTGCAGGATGCGGTATTGGGGCGGTGTGGTGGCGGTGCTGTAGCGTTGCATGGCGTGGTCGCAGGTGGGGGAGAGGTCGTAGCTGTATTGTCCGGGGCGTTCCTGTGTCTGTATTTTCTCCACCTTGCCATTGCCGTAGAGGCGGGTGCGGTAGAGGTAGCGCTCGGTGGCGCGGTCTGGCGGTGTGGCCATGAAGTAGAGGTAGCCGTGCTTTTCGTCGAGGGCTACTTCTTCGACGACATCCATGGGAGCGTTGGTGAGGCAGGTCCATTGTTTACCATCGGTGGAGACGCGGTAGATGTGTCGCCAACCGTCGCGTTCGCTGGTGAAGGTGAAGTATTTGTTGCCTTTCAGGAAGTGGATGTTGTCGTTGGTCTCCACCCAGGCCGAGTCGGTGTCGGTGAGGAGGACTGCCAGTTTCCCATCCTCGTGTTTCCAGACGGTGTTGGTGTTCTGGGCGCGGTTCATCTGCTGGATGAGCAGAGTGTTGCTGCCGGGAATGTACTCCATGCGTGGCAAGTAGTTTTCACGTGGGTTGCCGGGAATGGGGAGCCAGGTGGTCGTGGCTGTGGCGACCTCGACAAGACCGATGCGGACGGCGGAGTTGAGGGTGCCGGCCTTGGGGTAGGGGAAGTGTTGCACGGTGGGGTAGAGGCTATCGACGTTGTTGATGATGTCGAACCAGCCCGTGCCGCTGGTGTTCGACTGCCAGTAGGCAATTTGCCGGCTGTCGCCGCTCCAGCGGAAACCGTCGCGGCAGTCGAATTCTTCCTCATAGACCCAGTCGAAGGTGCCGTTGACGATGGTGTCGTTGCCGGAGTGGGTGAGTCGTTGCGGTTGTGCGGTTGCGCGGTCTCGCGGTTCTACGGCTTCCACATATATATTATTCTTGCAGACGTAGGCTACCCGCTTGCCGTCGGGGGAGAATTTTGCAAATTGCAGGGAGGCGACGGGCAGGTTTTCGCCCAGCTTGTGGCGGTCGCCCGTCTGGAGGTTGACCAAATAGAAGTCTCCCCGGGTGGCATAACGCCAAACCCGTTGCCGATTGGTGAAGTCGAGGGCATAGTTGCCGTCGTTGCTGGTGGCATAGTATGAGTTGACAGCTTGATGGCCGGATGCCTCGTAGGGCATACCGCTCTCGGTCCACTGGACGGCGTCGGGACGCTGGGTGGGCAGTATCTTCCACGGCTGCATGGCTTCTTCCAGCGTGAAGGTGGATTGGGCATGGCTGGTCGTACAGTGGAATGCCAAAAGGAGGAGAAGGAGAGGCTTATTCATGATCTTTCTTGGTTCTGAACGTAAAGAAACAGGCGGCACCGCACAGCAGGATGAGCAGGGCAAGGGCGCAGTAGGCAATGGTCTCGGTGGTGTGTACCGATTGCGGGTCGTAGGTGAAGGTGACCTCGTGTTTGCCTGCGGGAACATTGAGAGCTCGTAGCACGTAGTTGGCTCGGCCTATTTCGGCGGGTTGGCCGTCGATGGTGGCTGTCCATCCCGGATAATAAACCTCGGAGAAGATGACGAGTCCGCCCTGTTTGCTGTCGATGTCGTATTTTGCCTCCACGGGACCATAGCTGGTAAGCCGGACAGTGCCTTCGCCACCGGCTTTCAGGAATCCGAAGTCGGCCTTTGCCACGACGGCGGTGTGCTTGAGGTTGACGTGCTTCAGGCCGTCAAGCTCTTCGTTGGCGTTGTCCACGTATTTCACGTCGGACACGAACCATGCGTTGCCGTTGGCAGTGTTGTTTTCCACAGGCATCTTCGTCTTGCCGTCTTCTCCGGCTCCGAAGATGAACCAACGGGTGTTGAGCATGTTGATGACGGGGAACAACGAGTCGGTATTGATGACGGAGAAGTCATAGACGGGGTATTGTGTCTGGGCGGCTATCATGGCTGCCGTGTCGAGGGGTGCCTGGCGCAGGGCCTCATACACTTTGCTCATTTCCGGGGCAATGTTGGCCTCGATGAGTTCCTGATAGCGGCGGAGTTTTGCTGCATGGTAGCCTCCCACGCTGCTGTAGAATGCACTGGTGGTGTTGTCGTTGAAGGTGGAGACGGTGAAGTTGAGCACACGGTAGTCGCGGCCCGTTCCACTGTTTGAAAGGATGTAGTCGTCGGCTTCCGTCTTCTGAATGCTTGCCACGCCCTGCGGATAGACGAACATGGCGTCGTAGAGGTAGCGTTTGTTCACTTGCCATAGGTCGATGAGGCAAAGCAACAGGAGGACAATGCTCAGTGTGGTTATCTTTTGGGGACTGGCCGATTCTTCCGTCTTGCTCTTGGTGTAGGCATACCAAGCCATGGCTGCCGCACCCAGGAGGATGAAGATGATGCTACGCCAAGCGTCGCTGGTGAGCATGGCCAAGCGCATTTGACTGATGCTGGAGAGTATCTGCTGCCCTGTTGCCGCATCGAAATATCCTTTGCCTACATAGGTGGCAATGGCGGTGCGGTCGTTCGTGCTGAGGCATTCATTGGCAGTGAGCATGAAAATCAGGCAGACTACCACGGTAATGCCTGTGGCAATGGCCAGGGCTTTTCGGTTGGGCTTCTCGACAAACAGCTTCAGTCCCCACATGGCCATGAGCGGAATAGTAAACTCTACGACCACCAGGATGCTGGCCACGGTGCGGAATTTGGCATACATGGGAACGTGGTCGATGGCAAAGTCGGTGAACGCCATGAAGTTGTGTCCCCAACTCAACATCAAGGTGATGACGGTGGCAATGAGCAGTGCCCACTTCATGGGGTTTTTGTTTGGAATGAGGATGAGGCTCAGGATGAAGAGCATACAGACGATGGCTCCCAGATAGACGGGACCGCTGGTGCCAGGTTGCTCACCCCAGTATTGCGTGAAAGCGTTGTAGATGCCTGCTTGGTTCAAACGTGGGTCGGCCTTCTTCATGGCAGTCTGGTTCATGGACAGCGGCATACTGGCTCCGCCCCGGTAGTTTGGAATGAGGAAGGTCATGCTTTCGTCAATGCCATAGCTCCATGCCGTGATGTAGGAACGTTCCAGGCCAGTGTCCGTCTGGTCCTCAGTCTTGTGCTCCTTGACCAGCTCCGATTTGCCACGCATGGTCTCCTTCTGGTATTCGTAGGTGTGGTACAGGTTGGAAAGGTTCAGGCACAGGGCAATCACACAGGCAAAAGCCACGCTGGCCGTTCCCTTGCAGAAAGCGGCAATTTGTTTCCGGCAAACGGCCTCAATGAGGAAGGCAATGAACATCAACAGTTCCGGCAACAGAAAGTAGTAGGTCATCTGCACATGGTTCGCCTGAATCTGTAAGGCGGCAAAGATGGCCAGCAGCACACTGCCCCACAGGTATTTTCCCCGGTAGCAGAGTACCATGCCTGCGATGGTTGGTGGAATATAGGCCAGGGTCATCACTTTCCAAATATGGCCTGCGGCAATGATGATGAAGAAGTAGCTGGAAAAAGCCCAGATGATGGCTCCCAATGCGGCCATCCATTGCCGGAAGTTGAAGGCTCTCAGCAGGATATAGAATCCGAGCATGGAGGCAAAGATGTACCACACGTAGTCGGGAAACCACAAGTGATAGGCTTTCTCGACAAATGCCATCGGCTTGATGGAATTGTACGATGGGGCAATCTGATACGTTGGCATACCGCCAAAAAGCGAGGTGTTCCAACGTGGCGTTTCTCCGTTGTGGCTGGCTCGGTAAGCGTTGGTTTCCACATTGATACCGTCGTTTGCGTTGCTGTCGTGCTGCTCCAGGCGACGTCCGTCGAATGTTGCCGGCGCAAAATAGGTAAAGGCAATGACTGCGAAAAGCAGTATGCAGAGTGCATCGGGCAACAGTTTCTTGAAATCAAATTTCATATTGTTCTTGTTTACAGTTTTCATTTCTTCATTTCATCCTGTGGCTTCCCCTTGTTTGATAGAGGGGAGGAGACAGGGAAGAGTAGCCTTTTTTACTTCTGTAGTTTCACCCGCTCGGTGGGTGCCATTTCCACATTTCTCTTATCTACTTGGGTCACGATTTTTGCAGCCAGACTCATGAAGGCGATTCCTTGTGGAGAGGCAGGGTCGAGGACGGCGGGCATTCCGTTGTCGCCGCTCTCACAAATATCCTGAACCAACGGAATTTGTCCTACCAGCGGCACGTTCAGTTCGTTGGCCAATTGCTTGGCACCGTCTTTCCCGAAAATGTAATACCGCTCGTCTGGATGTTGTGCCGGCGTGAACCATGCCATGTTCTCCACCAATCCGAGGATGGGCACGTTCACCTTCTCGTTCATATACATGTTCACACCTTTTCGTGCATCGGCCAAAGCCACCTGTTGTGGGGTGGAGACAATCACGGCTCCCGTAATGGCCAGCGTCTGAATCAACGTTAGGTGGATGTCGCTGGTGCCTGGCGGTGTGTCGAGAATGAGGTAGTCCAGTTCCCCCCACTTTGCTTCGCTGATGAGTTGCTTCAGTGCGTTACAAGCCATACCGCCACGCCACAGGGTTGCCTGGTCAGGGTCAACAAAAAAGCCGATGGACAGCAGTTTCACGCCATATTTTTCTATGGGGACAATCAAATCACGTCCATCCACCTGCTCGGCATACGGTCGCTCATCTTCCACTTGGAACATCTTGGGCATCGACGGGCCGAAGATGTCGCAGTCGAGCAGGCCGACTCGATAGCCCAATTTGGCCAGCCCCACAGCCAAGTTGGCCGTCACGGTGCTTTTGCCCACACCGCCTTTGCCCGAACTTACGGCGATGATGTTTTTCACTTCCGGCAGTAGTTGGTCGGGTTCGGGTGGTAGGGCTGTCGCCGATTTCTCGTTGACGGTCACCTCGCAATCCTTATCTACATACATTTTGATGGCTGCCTCTGCCGCCTTCATCACCGACTTGCGGAAGGGGTCGGTCGGTTTTGGGAAAATGATTGAAAAGCTCACTTTCATGCCATCAATGCGCAAATCGTCTTCCAGCATTTCGGCTTCAATCAGGTTCTTCCCGTTTCCCGGATAGCGCACCGTCTTCAATGCGTCAATAATCAGTTGGGGATATATTGTAGTCATGGTGATTTTATGGTTTATAAATATTCTTATTTTCCTGTCTTTTTCGTACTCACCACTTCATGATTATATGAGCGGTAGCCATCCACGGGAATCTCCACGTCCGGCTCCGTCAGCGTTCCTTCGTGAGGAAGGGCAAATTTCAGGTATTTGATAGGGATGCCCCTTTCCAGCCACATCCCTTCGTAATAGGTGCGGATTTCGGTCAGCGATGGGTCGGCGTTTGGCTCGCCGTACAGGTCGAACGTACACGCTAACAACGGCAGGCTGTTTCGTTCCACCATGTATTTCGTATAGGTTGCCAGAAAGTTTGAGTCCGTCTTTACGTTGATGAGGCCACCATCTACCAGGAAACGCCTGTAGCGCTCCATGAAAAACGTGGAAGTCAGTCGTTTGCTCGCCTTCTTCATCTGCGGGTCGGAGAAGGTCAGCCACAATTCGCTTACCTCGTTCTCAGCAAACATGCCGTCAATACATTCGATGTTTGTACGCAGGAATCCCACATTCTTCATGCCTGTGCCGAGTGCTTCCTGTGCCCCGTGCCACAGACGCGAGCCCTTGATGTCCACACCGATGAAATTCCTATCCGGAAATCGCCGGGCCAGCCCCAGGGTGTATTCTCCCCTGCCACAGCCCAACTCCAGCACAATGGGGTTTTCGTTGCCGAAAAAATCGCTGTGCCATTTGCCTTTCAAGGCGAATCCCTCCTGTTGCAATTGCCAATAGGGACACTCCACGACGAGCGGGTTTTTGGCCACATCTGCAAACTTAGCCAGTTTTCCTTTGCCCATGTTTTTATTAATTTGGCTGCAAAGGTAGCGAAAATATCCGATATATGCCGACTGTCACTCAAAGAATTTGCGTTTTCCTAAAGGAATCCCTGCCTGTACCGCTTCTGCCTATAGGTAAAACGCTTCTGTCAACGCTCTATATGTCGGGCTCATTTGGTTCTCTGCATCCCGTAGCGTCAGGGTCGTGGTTTCACAGTTGGTGATGATTTTCGTGAACTCCAACAGGGTTCTTTTTGCTGCCTTTCGGGGCGTGGTTTTCACTTCCGTTCGCCGTGCCAGGAACAAACACTGTAGTGCTGCCTCGCCGATGACCTCCGCTGACACGGCGGTTGGCACAATCAGACACAGGCGACCCTCCTCGCTCAACAGCTGTTCCGCTTTTTCCATCAGGGCTGCCGTGGGCAATGCCGACGCATGGCGGGCTGCCTGTCGGGCTGCATCGGGGCATCCCGTCTCTTCCGTGAAGAACGGCGGGTTGCTCACAATCAGGTCGTAACGCTCACCTTCCGTTTCCATCTCCCGGAAATTTGCCTGCACAATGCGGATGCGTTCCGGCCAAGGACTCGCTGCCACGTTCTCTGCAGCTTGCTGGGCCGCAGCCTCGTCAATCTCCACACCGACAACCCGCAGGCTGCTGTTTCTTTGCGCCAGCATCAGGGCTATCAGGCCAGTTCCTGTGCCCACGTCCAAGGCTTTCTTGGCATCATCGACCCGTGCCCATGCGCCTAATAGCACACCGTCCGTGCCCACCTTCATGGCACAACGGTCGTGGCGGACTGTAAACTGCTTAAAACGAAAACCTTCATTCATAATGGGGACAAAAGTACGAATTTAATTTCTAAAAATTGGGTGTGTAGTGCTTTTTTTGTACTTTTGCGCCTTGAAAGGCAAAAAATAAAGCATATATGATTACAGAACAAGACAAATCTTTCATGCAGCAGGCCATCGACCTGAGCATTGAGAATGTGGCCAACGGTGGTGGGCCTTTCGGTGCTGTCATCGTCAGGGATGGCGAAGTCATTGCCACGGGAGTGAACCGTGTCACCGCCAACAACGACCCTACGGCCCATGCGGAAGTGAGCGCCATTCGTGCAGCGTGTCAGCGGATTGGTGACTTCCGTCTGACGGGTTGCACCATCTACACCAGCTGTGAGCCTTGTCCCATGTGTCTCGCCGCCATCTATTGGGCAGGCATAGGGCGCATTTTCTATGGCAATACGAAGGTGGATGCTGAAACTATCCACTTTGGCGACAAATTTATCTACGAGGAGATTGAGCGTAAGCCCGAAGAGCGCAGCATCCCCACCCGGATGTTGATGCGTGAGCAAGCCCTCCGTGCTTTCCGTGCATGGGAAGACAAAACCGACAAGGTGGAGTATTAACCCATTATTATTTTTTTATTCTTATTTGTTTATCTCTATTTCAGTAAGTTGCAACGCTGAACTCTATCGGAGATGACGCAGAACTCTATTCGACTTCACGCAGAACTCTACAAACGAATAGAGTTCTGCATCACGACGGAGAGAGTTAAGAAGCAAATCGGAAAGAGTGGGGACAGCGGGTGAAAACGCTTAGAAGGAAGGGCTCACAAAAAAATGTACCCGTGCGAAGGGAAAACCGTCGCACGGGTACATTCTTACTATTGAAGCGGTTGGATGCAGTCAGTTTAGTCGATGACTACACGGGTCCAGCCGTGGATGTCGGGCTCGGTGCCGTACTGGATGCCACGGAGCAGGTTGTAGAGCTTTGTGGAGATAGGACCGGGCTTGCCGTCCTTGCTGATGACATAGCTCTTGTTCAGGTCGTGGTCGTCAATTTTGCTGATGGGGGAGATGACGGCAGCGGTGCCACAGGCTCCGGCTTCCTCGAAGGTCTCCAATTCCTCTTCAGGAATTTGGCGACGCTCCACCTTCAGGCCAAGATCCTCAGCCAGTTGCATGAGCGACTTGTTGGTGATGGAGGGCAGGATGGAGGTGGATTTCGGTGTGACGTAGGTGTTGTTCTTGATGCCAAAGAAGTTGGCGGCACCACACTCGTCCATGTATTTCTTCTCTTTTGCATCGAGGTAGAACTCGCAGGCATAGCCCAGGTCGTGAGCCATCTTGTTGGCCCGCAGACTGGCAGCGTAGTTTCCACCGACTTTATAGATGCCGGTGCCGAGGGGGGCACTGCGGTCGTATTCGCGGATGATGACGTAGGGGTTGCAGCTGAATCCGCCCTTGAAGTACGGACCTACCGGGGTGACGAAGATGAGGAAGAGGTACTCGGAGGCTGGATGTACGCCCACCTGTGCGCTGGTGCCGATGAGCAGCGGACGGACGTAGAGGGTGGCTCCTGTCTCGTAAGGCGGAATGAAACGCTCGTTGAGGCGTACCACCTTGTCAACCATTTCGTTGAACTTCTCCGTGGGGAGTTCGGGCATCAGGATGCCTCGGCAGGTGGATTGCAGACGGGCGGCGTTCTCATCGCTGCGGAACACACGCACCTTTCCGTCGGGGCAGCGGTAGGCTTTCAGACCTTCGAATGCCTCCTGTCCGTAGTGTAGGCAGGTGGCTGCCATGTGCATGGGAATTGTCTCTTCGGAGCATACTTCTATCTCGCCCCATTTGCCGTCGCGGTAGTAGCAACGTACATTGTAGTCGGTTTTGTGATAGCCAAAACCTAAAGTTGACCAATCGTAGTTTTCCATAATTATAATGTTTTTACAGCCCCTCTCCCTCGTTCCCTCTCCCCTTGTCGGGCGAGGGAAGGGTCTGCGGATTGGCGACCAGTGGTCGGAAAAAGGCAGCGGAATGAAGGGTTCTGTGATTTTATTTCGTGCAAAAGTACATAAAATCTCTCATACGACAATCGTTTTTGGATAAAAAAAGCATTTAGTAAAGGGAAATGCGTAAAAGTAAAATAAAAATGCTTACCTTTGTGGCATAAAAAACATGGATATGAGTGAAAGAAAGGTAAGGGTGCGTTTTGCACCAAGTCCTACGGGTCCCCTGCACATTGGAGGTGTGCGTACGGCCCTGTATAATTATTTGTTCGCAAAGCAGCATGGTGGAGACTTGATTTTCCGCATAGAGGACACGGATTCAACCCGCTTCGTTCCGGGTGCGGAGGAGTATATCATAGAGTCGTTCAAGTGGCTGGGCATCCCCTTCGACGAAGGTGTGAGCTTCGGCGGCGACCATGGTCCCTACCGGCAGAGTGAGCGCCGTGACATCTACCGCAAGTACGTGCAGGTGTTGTTGGAGCGTGACAAGGCTTATATAGCCTTCGATACCCCCGAGGAGCTGGACGCAAAGCGCCAGGCCGTGGAGAATTTCCAGTATGATGCCCAGACACGCGGACAGATGCGCAATTCGCTGACCCTTTCAAAGGAAGAGGTGGATGCCCTGTTGGCTGCGGGTACGCCCTACGTGGTGCGCTTCAAGATAGAGCCCGGACGCGACGTGGTGGTTGACGACATCATCCGTGGAGAGGTGGTCATCAACTCCAGCATCCTGGATGACAAAGTGCTGTATAAGAGTGCCGACGACCTGCCCACCTACCATCTGGCCAACATCGTGGACGACCACTTGATGGAGGTGACGCACGTGATTCGTGGTGAGGAGTGGTTGCCGAGTGCCCCCTTGCATGTCTTGTTGTACGAGGCGTTCGGTTGGGCCGACACGATGCCCCGCTTTGCCCACCTTCCATTGCTGCTGAAGCCGATAGGCAACGGCAAGTTGTCGAAGCGTGACGGCGACAAGCTGGGATTCCCCGTGTTCCCACTGGAGTGGCACGACCCGAAGACGGGTGCCGTGTCGAGCGGATACCGTGAAAAGGGCTACCTGCCCGGTGCGGTCATCAATTTCCTCGCCCTCTTGGGCTGGAACCCCGGCAACGACCAGGAAGTCTTGTCCCTGGAGGAAATGGTGAAGCTCTTTGACCTGAGCAAATGCTCCAAGAACGGAGCCAAGTTCGACTATGTGAAGGCGGCCTGGTTCAACCATCAGTACCTCCTTCAGCAACCCGACGCTGCCTGGTGCCCTGCTTTCGACAAGGTGCTGAGGGAGGCGGGCATTGAGGCCACGCCCGAACAGGAGGAGGCCGTCGTCCGCATGATGAAGCTGAAGGTAATAGAATATGTAGATGGCTTGGGCAACAAGAAAAAGCGTAACATCAGTTTTGCCAGCGACCTTTGGCCGCTCACGAAGTTCTTCTTCGTTGCCCCCACGGAGTTCGACCGTGAAAACGATAAGTTCGTGCGGAAGAACTGGAAGGAGGGCACCGCAGCGGAAATGCAGCAGATGCTGACGCTGATTGAGGGTATTGACGACTTCAGCGTGGAGGGTCAGAAGGCCGTGATTGACGCTTGGTCGGAACAGACGGGCATCAAGCCGTGGAACGCTTGGCGTGTAGCGCTGGTCGGCACAGGCCAGGGTCCCGACATGTATGAGTTGAGTGCGTTCCTTGGAAAGGACGAGGTAATGAGTCGAATGAAATTTGCGATTGAAACGTTGAAGTAGGCTATGTATTCGATAGGAATGTATTTATATGCCCTGGCGGCAGTCTTCGTCTCACTTTTCTCCCGAAAAGTGCGAAAACTGGTAGAGGGCATACCAGAAACATTTCGTGTGTTGCGTGTGGAGATTAAGCCCGACGACCGTGTGGCGTGGTTCCATGCTGCCTCGTTGGGTGAGTTTGAGCAGGGGCGCCCGTTGATGGAGCGTTTGCACCGGGAGCATCCCGAGTACAAAATCCTGCTGACCTTCTTCTCTCCTTCGGGCTATGAAGTGCGGAAAAACTATTCGGGTGCCGATGTGGTTTGCTATCTGCCCTTCGACACGCCGGGGAATGTGCTTTCCTTCCTGCGCCTTGCCCACCCGGAGATAGGAATCTTCATCAAGTATGAATTTTGGACGAACTACCTGACAAAGGCCCACAAGCGGGGCGTGAAACTCTACAGCGTGTCAAGCATTTTCCGTCCCAACCAGCACTTTTTCCAATGGTGGGGAAGTATGAAGCCGCTTCGTCAGTTCGACCACCTGTTTGTGCAGAACGAACAGAGCAAGCAGTTGTTGGGTGAGCATGGCGTAACGTGTGCGACGGTGGTAGGCGATACGCGCCTCGACCGTGTCATTGCCATCAAGAATGCGGCGGCACCGTTGCCCATCGTCGAGAAGTTCGTGGGCAGGGCACCCTGCTTTATCGCCGGTTCGTCGTGGGGACCCGATGAGGAAATCTACATTCCCTACTTCGCCCAGCATACGGATTGGAAACTCATCATTGCTCCCCATGTCATCAGTGCCGTCCACCTGAAAAGCATCGAGAAGCTGTTGGCTTCCCATGGCATGAAGGCGGTTTACTATACGGACTTGGAACAGGGGACGAAGCAGGTGGCCGATGAGCGGGTGCTGATTGTCAACTGCTTCGGAAAACTCTCCTCCATCTACCGTTATGGCAAGATTGCCCTTGTCGGTGGTGGATTTGGCGTAGGCATCCACAATGTGCCAGAGGCCGCAGTCTATGGCATACCTGTGCTGTTCGGCCCTAACAACCGAAAGTTCCAGGAGGCACAGACCCTGCTCCACTGCGGAGGGGCGTTTGAATACGGCGACGCAGCCACCTTCTCTTCTATCATGGACAGGTTCCTCTCCAACGCCGACTTCCTTCAGGAGGCTGGCAAGAAGGCGGGAGCCTACATCAATGCCAACGCCGGGGCTGCGGACAAGTGTTTTGAATACATATTTAATAATAAGGGGGACTAAGAACTTTAAGGACCTTGGGAACCATAAGGCCAAAAACTAAAAAACGATGACATTTACACAAACAGCTATTCCAATATTTGCGAAGGTGGTGAAGGATTACCATCTCATCGACGATGTTGACCAGCCCATCAACAATCCCTACGGGATGGGCACCATCGAATACTACCTCTACTTGAAGTGCTGGATTGACACTGTACAGTGGCATTTGGAAGACCTCATCCGAGACCCACAGATTGACCCGGTTGAGGCGTTGCAGCTGAAACGCCGCATCGACAAGAGCAACCAAGACCGCACCGACATCGTGGAGATGATAGACTCCTACTTCCTGACTGCCTACAGTGACGTGAAGCAGTTGCCCGATGCCACCATCAACACGGAGAGCCCAGCCTGGGCCGTGGATCGCCTGAGCATCCTGGAACTGAAAATCTACCACATGCAGGAGCAGGTGGGGCGCCAGGATGTTTCGTCGGAGCATGTGGAGACCTGCCAGAAGAAACTCAATGTGCTGTTGGAGCAGAAGAAAGACCTCTCTACGGCCATTGACCAGCTGATTGCCGACATCGAGGTCGGTCGGAAGTACATGAAGGTCTATAAGCAGATGAAAATGTACAACGACCCCAGCACAAATCCGGTACTTTATAAGTTGAAAGTTAAGAGTTAAAAGTTAAAAGGAGTACTTCGTACTTGATTCCTTGCACTTTGTACTTGATTGTTTCTTAAACTTCTAACTTTTAGCTCTTTCATGCGGATTGGTTTTGACGCCAAGCGTCTCTACAATAATTTCACGGGATTAGGCAATCATAGCCGCACCACAATCGACATCCTGACGGCGGAATATCCTGAGAATGCGTATTATCTCTATACGCCTAAGCTGAGGCTGAACCCCGTGACAAGTCCCTACCTACAGAAAGCGGGCTGTCACACGGTACAGCCTCAGGGGCTTTTGCGTGGCGGACTGTGGCGCACCGTCGGCTTGCCTGCCGACCTGAAGCGCGACGGCATAGAACTGTTCCACGGACTGAGCAACGAGCTGCCCCTCGGCATCCGGCGCACGGGTATTCCCAGTGTCGTGACCATCCACGATGTGGCCTTCCGCACCTTTACCGACATGTACCACTGGGCCGACCGTCAAATCTACGACCTCAAATGGCGGTATGCCGTCCGTCAGGCTGACCGCATCATTGCTATCAGCCAATGCACCAAACGGGACATCATCCGTTTCTACGACATTGATGAACAAAAAATCGACGTGGTCTATCAGCCCGTCACACCCCGCTATTACAGCCCGATTCCCCGCACGGATGCCCCGCCCTACATGCTCTACGTGGGCGCTGTCAATTCCCGCAAAAACCTGCTTGGCATCGTGAAGGCCATGGAGCTGCTGCCCTCCGACTTGGACTTGCCACTCTACATCGTGGGCAACGGCCACGAATACAAGCGGGAGGTGCAGAGCTACATTGCCGCCCATGGTATCCAGTCGCGCTTTCGTTGGCTGGGCGGACTCTCTCACGAGGAACTGCACCAACTTTACACCGATGCCCTGTTGTTCGTCTATCCCTCTTTCTATGAAGGTTTTGGCCTGCCCGTAGTGGAAGCCATGCTCAGTGGCTGCCCCGTCGTCACGAGCGACCGTAGCAGCCTGCCCGAAGCTGGTGGCCCTTATTCCCTGAAGGCCAATCCCGAATCGCCCGAAGACATCCGCGACAAGATGTTTCAGGCACTGACCGACACCGCTCTCCGCACCCACATGATAACCGGCAGCCGCGACTATGCCATGCAAACTTTTCATCCCACTGTCCTTGCCCACCGCTTGATGCAGGTATATAAGACTGCTTCGTCTTCTTAGTGTTTTTTTCCGTTCATTTCCGCATCAGCGACAAGACAAGTGTCCTCCTCGCCGCATTTTTGTTGATTTTTACACAAAATATAATCTTGTTAACCCCAAATTTCTTAACTTCGCAGCCTTAATCAAACAAAAAGGAAAAGAATCATGGCAATACCGGTAACAAACATCCCAGTGCTGACGGGTGAGGTGGCAGAGCGCTTCATCGAGCAGTGCGAGTACAACGCTAAGCATCTGGCTGGTTCGGAGTGGAGTCAGGAGAAGGAAGATTGGTTCAATGGAATCATGGAGCGTTCCCTTGAGTTTCAACGCAAAATGGCACACAAATGACACTCGCAGATCTTCTGTTTTCCCCTCAAGGCACAGCTGGACTTGACCTATAGTCATTTGACTGTGGGCGGGAGTCTGTCAATAAATTCTTCCGCGAAGAGGCGCAGGATTACCAAGACGAACTGTTTGGTAAAACTTACTATTGGGTGCATCGCAACCGTCCAACGGAAGTGGTCGCCGGCTTCACAGTCGCGAACGCCAGTATCTTCACCAAGCGGTTGCCCAATGCCCGCCAGAAGAAGATTGGCCGCGAGGTACACCACGAGAAGGGGCTTATCAATTACCCGTCAATCCTGCTTGCCCAGTTCGGCGTTGATGTCAAGTACAAGGGGCTGCACCTCGGCCCGCAAATCATCGACTTCGTGATGCAGTGGTTCACCTCGTCTGACAACAAGTCCGGCTGCCGCCACCTCATCGTCGATGCCTACGACGAGCCGCATCTGTTGGAGTTCTACCAGCGCAACGGTCTCAACTTTTTCTTTTCTTCGCTTGAACAGGAGATGCAGTACCGCAATTGGGACATCGAGAAGGACGGTCCATTAGAGAGACCCGCCTCATGTTCCGCGACATGATTCTGCTCAAAAGACCCTCCATCAGATAATCCACCGAACCACATAACCACTGAATAACAACTACGCAGAGATGGCGACGAACAGGCAGATACACGGATATGAGGAAGTTTCCCAGAAGAGGACTGGCCTTTTGTTTTCTACCGTTGATGAGGGAAGGCGAATGGCTGGCGGAGCGGGTTTATACCCCCCCCCTTTTTTTTTTTATATGGGATGTAAGTGGTTTAGAATCAAATAAATCAGCGATAGAGCCGCTAAAGAATAGAAGGCGCGTTTGTGCCCCGTAACGGGGTGCAGACGCGCCTTCTGATGTGTGTTTATATGCGTGGCTGGACTGCGCAGAATCAATGTGTTTAACAATATCATATCTAATCTAAACAAATGATAATAGCTAAAAGAATTCTGACAATCTTGGCAACGGTACTGCTGTTTAGCGTAAGTGTATTTGCGCAGAGTGGTAACAACGAACCCTTGAAGGGTGATGTAAATGAAGACGGCAAAGTCGATGTGGCTGACGTCACGGCCGTTATCAAGATTATAATGGATGGAGAAGAAATGGTAACCGTGGGCGGTTACTTCTATCTTGGTACCACAGAGCCTACAGCTGTGAATTACAAGACTCTGCCTGGCGTTGTGACCTCTTATACGTCTATCGATGAGGCCATCGGAGTAACTGCCACAGTGGAGGCTGGCGAGACGCTCTACATGCTGTGTCCCACGGCCTGGATGCAAGTGAAAAAAGTGGTTGTTGAGGACGAGAACGGCAAGACTATCTTTTTGGGGGACGAAAAGGATGAGGAAACCATCTCTGGATATACCATTTACAGGACACAGGTTTGGAATGAAACCTTGACGATGACGCTTAAAACCAAGTCTGTCAGAATCCTGGACCTTGGTAACAGCTATACGGGCGATGCTACGCATTACCTTCCACAAATACTTACAGCCGCCAACATCACTACTGGTTTTTCGCTATACCGCGTACATCGCACTGGTTCTTGTTTTAGAAATTGGGTAAATCTGTATAAGGGGGAAGATGCAGGCGGCAATTATAAACTTCAAAAGGTTGCGGGTGAAACCATCAAAGGCATTAGCGGTGGTACAGGCACTGACAGGGGGTGGTTCGTGAATCTGCTCAGACAGGATTGGGATATCATCATTATTCATCAGGCATCCGTTTATTCCGCCAGATACGATGAATGGGCTGGCGACGGCGAGGCAGGCGGTTTGACAGAATATATGAGGATTCTTAGGACATATTGCCCGAAGGCTGCTATAGGTTTCTACATCATTCATAGCTACGCGAGCTGGGCAAGAAATAAAAACAATCCAAGCGAATACGCCTACGCACAAGGTGGCTATCTTTCTACGGAAAGATGGGAGAACATAGCCAGCGCTGTTGAGAAGTTGAAAGCAAATTATAACATTGATTTCATCATTCCCTACGGTACGGCGGTGCAAAACCTACGAATGACGAGCATCAATCCTACTGATCCCGTTGACAATACCAAGAAGAATGATTTCTCCTACGATGCCCAGCACATGGCTGACGGCATCGGCGACTATGTGGCCGCCTGTGCCTACTTCGAGGCATTGTTTGCCCCGCTGTTCAACGTGACGGTATTGGGCAACAGCTACATCGACACGAATATTCCAGTTCCGCAGCTAGGCGACGATGACTATTATGACGGCAGGGGCATTCCTGTGCAGATTACTGCCGCCAATGCCTTGCTCGCACAAAGGGCCGCAATACTGGCTGTCAATGACATGTTCCACCTGAACAATCCAGAAACGGAAGACATCGTTCCCGAGAACAGCGACACAAGCACGGTGTTTGAGGGCAATGGCATTCCTTGAGACCTGAGTTGGATAATACATGATAAACCCCAGAAGTATTCTGTCTAACTTCTGAGGTTCACTACATTTTGACACTCCCCCGATTAATTTAATATGGATTGTGGATAATCATTGGTCTAATTGCTTTCGGTTTTAATACAGAAGTGCTCCATCCGTTGCAACAGGGTGGGGTGGGAGTATTGGGTGAACACCACGGCGGGATGGGGCGTGAGGTTGGCCAGGCTCTTGGCCGACATCTTTTTCAGGGCGTTGCCCAAGGCGACCCCCATGCCGTGTTGGCAGGCAAATTCGTCGGCTTGCCATTCGTGGCGGCGGGAAATGATGTTGCCGAGCATGGAGGTGATGATTTGTACGGGAGTGAAAAGCAACATGAAGACGGTCATGTTGATGTGGAAAGAGGGAGTGGCACAGCCTGCCGCAGCCGCAATCTCCTGACTGTCGATGACGATGCTGAAGAGATAGAAGTTGATGAGGTTTGTGAGCAGGGTCGAGACAATGCCTTTGAGAATGTGGCGGTGCTTGTAGTGGCCGATTTCATGGGCCAGCACAGCGACGATTTCGTCAGTGGTGAGTTGCTCCATCAGTGTGTCGTAGAGTACGACGCGCTTGCGCGGGCCGAAACCTGTGAAGTAGGCGTTGGCCTTGGAACTGCGTTTGCTGCCGTCGATGACATAGATATTCTTCAGCTTGAAATCGACGCGGTTGGCGAACTCCTCGATGGCGGTGCGTAGTTCGCCTTCGGCCAGTGGGGTTTGCTTGTTGAAGAGTGGTACGATGAGGTCGCTGTAGAGAAACTGGATGACGAGCATGATGACGGAGAGGACGCCCCAGGCCACCAGCCAGAAATAAGTAGGCATTTGTCCGTAAATCCATACCACCACACTGATAAGCAAGGCGTAGAGCACGAGGGAAACCACCATGCCTTTCAGTGTGTCGGCAATGAAGAGGCGTGGTGTGGTGCGGTTGAATCCGTACTTTTCCTCAATGTGGAAGGTGGCGTAGATGGAGAAGGGGAGTCCGACGGCCCAATCGACCAGATAGAAGATGCCAAAGAAGACGAGGGCGGTCAATATCGGCTGCTGGCTTACGTCGCGGGACACGGAGTCGAACCAACTGAAGCCGCCCAAAGCGAACAGGGTGAGCAACAGGGTGGTGTCAACGCAGTTGGAGATAAGTCCGAAGCGGGCGTTTTCGCGGGAATATGCCTGTTGCCGCTGATAGGCTTGGTCATCGTAGATGCCTTCCAAGAGCCGGGGAATAGGTTGGTGGCTGGCGCGACGGTTCAGGAGGCTCAGGACGATGCTGTAGATGAATTCGGCTGCTACGATGGCGATAATTGTCCAGTATAAAACCATGTGCGATGTACGATTTTGGCTGCAAAGGTACGGAAAAATGGTAAATGGTAAACGGTAAATGGTAAATAATTCGTACCTTTGCAGCCAAATTGTACATGAAATTATGAATTCGACAGCCATACTTTTGCTACACTGCCCCGACCGACTGGGCATCATCACTGAAATCACCAAATTCATTACCGACAACAACGGAAACATTGTCTATCTCGACCAGTACGTGGACGAGGTGGACCACATGTTCTTTATGCGTGTGGAATGGGATTTGAAAGACTTTCTCATTCCCGAAGACAAGATAGGGGAATATATTGATACGCTCTACAGCCGTCGCTACGACATGAGGTTCCGCCTTTACTTTGGCAACGTGAAGCCCCGCATGGCCATCTTTGTGAGCAAGATGTCCCACTGTCTCTACGACCTGCTGGCTCGCTACAAGGCCGGCGAACTGAACGTGGAAATCCCTTGCATCGTCAGCAACCACGAGGACTTGCGCTACGTGGCCGAGCAGTTCGGCATCCCCTACTACGTGTGGAGCATCAAGAAGGACTGGTCGAACAAGCAGGAGGTGGAACAGGCCGAGATGCAGATGCTGCGCGACCTGAAGGTGAACTTCATCGTGCTGGCCCGCTACATGCAGATTATCAGCGACGAGATGATTGAGGCTTTTCCCAGCCGCATCATCAACATCCACCACTCGTTCCTGCCTGCCTTCATCGGTGCGAAGCCTTATCACCAGGCTTACGAGCGGGGCGTGAAAATCATCGGTGCCACGAGCCACTATGTGACGGCTGAACTGGATGCCGGCCCCATCATCGAGCAGGACGTGGTGCGCATCACCCACAAGGACACGCCCGACAGCCTGGTGTTGAAGGGCAAGGACCTCGAAAAGATTGTCCTCAGCCGTGCCGTGAAGAAGCACGTGGAGCGCAAGGTGCTGACCTATAAGAATAAAACAATTATATTTAGTTAAAAGCCCCTCACCCCTATCCCCTCTCCCCCTATAGGGCGAGGGAAATTGTCCGGATGGTGTTCCTCTCCTCGGGGGAGAGGTGGAGGTTAGGAGGGGGCTATTTTAAAAATTATGCAAGACATACGAAACATTGCAATCATTGCACACGTTGACCACGGAAAGACCACGCTGGTTGACAAAATGCTGATGGCGGGAAATCTGTTCCGCGAGAATCAGCAGACAGGGGATTTGATTCTGGATAACAATGAACTGGAACGCGAACGTGGCATCACGATTCTGTCGAAGAACGTGAGCATCAACTATAAAGGTACGAAGATTAACGTCATTGACACTCCGGGACACAGCGACTTTGGCGGCGAAGTGGAGCGTGTGCTCAACATGGCCGACGGATGCATCCTCCTGGTCGATGCCTTCGAGGGCCCGATGCCGCAGACACGTTTTGTGTTGCAGAAGGCGCTGGAGATTGGCCTGAAGCCCGTTGTCGTGGTGAACAAGGTGGATAAGCCGAACTGCCGTCCCGAGGAGGTCTATGAGATGGTGTTCGACCTGATGTTCTCGCTGGGTGCCACGGAAGACCAGCTGGACTTCCCCGTGGTGTATGGCTCGGCCAAGCAGGGCTGGATGGGTAAGGACTGGCAGTCGCCCACGCAGGACATCAGCTACCTGCTCGACGTGATTCTCGACACGATTCCCGCCCCGGAACAATTGGAGGGTACGCCGCAGATGCTGATTACGTCGCTCGACTACTCCACCTACACGGGTCGCATTGCCGTGGGACGTGTACACCGTGGCACGTTGCGGGCTGGGCAGAACATCACGATTGTCCATCGCAACGGCTCGTCGGAGAAAACGAAAATCAAGGAAATCCATACATTCGAGGGCATGGGACACAAGAGCGCCGAGGCCGTTTCGTCGGGCGACATCTGTGCCATCATCGGCTTGTCGAACTTTGAGATTGGCGATACCATCTGCGACTTTGAGGAGCCGGAGGCTTTGCCCACCATTAGCATTGACGAACCGACCATGTCGATGCTCTTCACCATCAACAATTCGCCCTTCTTCGGCAAGGAGGGTAAGTTTTGCACCAGCCGCCACATTGGCGACCGCCTGGCCAAGGAACTGGAGAAGAACCTCGCCTTGCGGGTGGAAATGAAGGAAGGAACGACCGACCAGTGGATTGTGTCGGGACGTGGTGTGCTCCACCTCTCCGTGCTCATTGAGACCATGCGCCGCGAAGGCTATGAATTGCAGGTGGGGCAGCCGCAGGTCATCTTCCGTGAGGTGAACGGTGTACGTTGCGAACCGATTGAGGAACTGACCATCAATGTGCCGGAGGAGTTCAGCAGCAAGATGATTGACATGGTGACACGTCGCAAGGGTGACCTGCTCAGTATGGAGACACAGGGCGAGCGGACGAACCTGGAGTTCGAGATACCTTCACGCGGCATCATCGGTCTGCGTACCAACGTGCTCACGGCCAGTCAGGGAGAGGCCATCATGGCACACCGATTCAAGAACTACCAGCCTTTCAAGGGCGAGATGACGCGCCGCACGAACGGCTCGATGATTGCCTTGGAGACGGGTACGGCTTTTGCCTACGCCATCGACCACTTGCAAGACCGAGGAAAGTTCTTCATTTCTCCGCAAGACCAGGTCTATGCCGGACAGGTCGTCGGCGAACATGTGCATGAAAATGACCTCGTCATCAATGTGACGAAGGCCAAGCAGCTGACCAACGTTCGTGCTTCGGGTACAGACGAAAAGGCACACATCATTCCGCCCGTCCTGCTCTCTCTGGAGGAGGCACTGGAGTACATCAAGGCCGACGAATACGTAGAAGTGACACCAAAGTCCATGCGCATCCGCAAGATTATCCTCGACCACCTGGAGCGCAAGCGTGCCAACAAGACCGAGGAATAAGGCTCTTTGATTGAGATAAAACAAAGGGGAGGGTTGCCACCACAAGGACAATCCTCCCCTTCCTTTGTTATGTGTTACACCTTATTATGATTGTTGGGTCAGCTTTGCGATGCACTCGGCCAGACTCTCCTCCCAGTAAGGAACTTCAATGCCATAAGTCTGCTTGATTTTTGTCTTGTCGAGTACGCTGTAGTGCGGACGTGCTGCCGGAGTGGGGTATTCGCTGGTGTGGAGCGGACGCACCTTGCAGGTGGTGATGCCGGCAATGCGGTGGATGGCCTTGGTGAAGTCGTACCACGAAATCACACCCTCGTTGGAGAAGTGGTAGGTGCCGGGTACGATGCCCTTGTTGATGGCCGTCATAATGGCTACGGCAAGGTCACGGGCATAGGTCGGTGTACCGATTTGGTCGAAGATGACCCCTAACTCGGTTTTTTCCTTGCCGAGACGAATCATGGTCTTTACGAAGTTGTTGCCGTAGATGGAGTAGAGCCATGCGGTGCGGATAATCATGCTGTTCGGGCAATGGGCCTTCACTGCTTCCTCTCCGGCCAGTTTGGTACGACCATAGACGGAGTTGGGGCAGGTGGGTTCCTCCTCGGTGTAGGGAGTGTGGTTCGTGCCGTCGAAGACATAGTCCGTGCTCACTTGAACCATCGAGCCGCCACGCTGTCCTACAGCCTGGGCCAAGTAGCCCGGAGCGGTGTTGTTCAGCAGGTTGCAGAAGTCGGCTGCCGACTCTGCCTTGTCAACGGCAGTGAAGGCGGCGCAGTTGACGATGCAGTCAATCTGGTTTGTCTGGACGAAGTCCTCTACGGCCTCTTGGTTTGTGATGTCAAGCACCGTGGCATCCACTCCTTCGGGAATAACCACGTCGGTGAGAAAATAATGGTGTTGGGTGTTTTCTTTGGCAAGGAGTTGCATCTCGTTGCCCAGCTGCCCATTGCAGCCTGTGATGAGAATATTCATAGTGTTGTTTGTTTATTCCAATTCCAATTCGTTGTTCTTGTCCTGCTTGTAATATTCGCTGAGCATGGCGAGAAGTTTTGACAGATTGTCGATGGCCGCAGCGGTTTCGGGGGCAATCGACTTCTTTTGTGCCCGCATCAGCATGACGAGGTAGAGGGCGTCGAAGCAGGTCTCAATCTCGCATTTTTCCGCCTCTCCTTTATTCTTTTTTGCTTGCCTCAATTCAACGATAAAAGGCAACGCCTTGTAGTATTGTGCCGAGTAGAAAGGGTATTTGGGCGATTTCAGCAGTTGCAGGTGGAGGTCGTTGAGCAGGAGGATGACGTTACGGTTGATTTGCAAATGGCCGCTTTCCTCCACGCCTTCCTCACGCATCATGTTGATGAGGCTTTCGTACCAGCCAATCAGTTCGACGGATTTTTCCGGCTCAAGCTCGAAGCGTGGGATGTAGTGCTCGGCAATCTCGTCAATGTCCAGTTGATAAGCTCTTATCATGTCCTCAACCTGCCACATGTAAAGCAAGTATTCGGCGATGCTCGATTTTTTCAGTTGTTCAGAAATATACATGTCTGGGAATATTACAATTTAAACGGTATGGCGTGTCCCGTGACGGTGTAGATAATCATCAGTCCGCTGACGACCATTACGATGATGCCGATGATGCGGTTAATCCACCACAGGATGCGTTGGTTGAATTTTGTGCGAACCTTGTCGATGAGCCACGTGAGGCTGAACCACCAGAAGAAGGCACCGGCAATGATGGCGAGGTAGCCCATGATTTGCGGCACGAGGTTGTCCACAAGGATGAACGTGAACTGTCCGAAGAGGGCCACGAACATGAAGATGATGAGAGGGTTGCTGACGGTGACGGCAAATCCCGACATGGCAAACGAGTACAAGCTGTTGCTTTCTGCGGGCGTGGGGATGTCGTCGTTGATTTTCGTCTGTTTGGGAGCGGAACGGAAGGTATAGACACCGAAAGCGAAGAGCAGAATACTGCCGACAATCTTGATGATGAGGGCGATGGCTGGGTTTTCGATGATGTCGATGACAAACGACATACCGTAACCCGTGACGATGGCATAGAGAAAATCACTGGCGGTGGCTCCGATGCCGGTGGCCAGACCCTCCATGCGTCCCTTGTTCAGTGTGCGTTGCACCGTGAGGATGCCCACAGGCCCCATGGGTGCCGAGACGATGATACCGATGATGAAACCCTTGAGCACCTCATCGAACACACCTACCTGCCGCATCCATTCCTGAAACGTTCCGGCAAAGTCGAGACCGAAAAATTCAATGCTGAGTAAATCCATCCTTTATGGTTTTGCGGTTTTAGGGTTACGCGGTTCTACGCTTATGTAGCATCTTTCCACCATGCGGATTACGACCCTACAACCGAATTTTGCTGCAAATGTACGAATAAATCGTCAATGGTAAAGGGTAAATGGTAAATAATTTCTAACTTTGCGCCGAAAACGTAACATGGTTAAATCATTAAATGGTAAATACGAAATGAAGGAAAAATCAAAACCTTATGTGATTGGTGTTGACCTCGGCGGCACCAACACCGTTTTTGGCATCGTCGATGCATCCGGAAAGATTATCTGCGAGGCAGGCATCAAGACAGGGAAATATGCCTCTGCCCAGGATTTTGTTACTGCCGGCGTTGCATGTGTCCGTCCGTTGATAGAGAAAGTGGGTGGCATCCAAACCATTCAGGGCATGGGCATCGGTGCGCCCAATGCGAATTATTATAAGGGTACCATCGAGTTTGCCCCCAACTTGCCATGGGCCCATAAGGGAGTCGTGCCACTGGCGCAGATGTTCCAAACAGAACTGGACATTCCAGTCAAAATGACGAACGACGCCAATGCCGCTACCATGGGCGAAATGAAGTACGGTGCTGGTAAGAGCCTCAAGGACTTCATCGTCATCACCTTAGGTACGGGTGTCGGAGCTGGCATCGTCATCAACGGCCAGTTGGTTTATGGACACGACGGCTTTGCCGGTGAACTGGGTCACGTGATTGTCGATCACGGCAAGGATGCCCGTCTCTGTGGTTGCGGTCGCAAAGGCTGTCTGGAGGCATATTGCTCAGCTACGGGTGTTGCCCGCACTGCCCGCGAAATGCTGACGACGACCGACACTCCGTCCCAGCTTCGTGAGAAGCCGCTCGACACTATTGAATCTTTGGACGTTGCCATCGCAGCCTCAAAAGGCGACCAGTTGGCATTGAACATTTTCAACTTCACGGGACGGATTCTTGGTCAGGCTTGCGCCGACTTCGCCGCCTTCTCCAGTCCCGAAGCCTTCATCTTCTTCGGTGGCCTCTGCCGCTCCGGCGAACTGATTATGAAGCCCATCAGGGAATCCTATGAACAGAGCGTCTTGAAAATATTCAAAGGCAAGGCCAAGTTCCTGATTAGCCCCCTCATGGATACCAACGCCGCTGTCTTGGGTGCCTCCGCCTTGGCTTGGTGACCATCGCCGGCAACAGCAACCCAAAGCTTCGCCCGAACGAACAGGCTACCCCATAACCACAGTTCGGCTTCTGCAACCAGTTTGCGGAAGCCGAACTGTTTTTCTTATCTCTCTCTTCGTTTATTATCTTCTCTATTCCTTATTTTTTATGTTTTCGGACGTTAAACTTGTGACTAAGTCCCTTGAACTCATGTTCGCCGCCTGGAAACATAAAAAGCAGCGGTGCGTGAATACATTTTATATGATTGGGTTAGGCGCTTAGAGCGCACTAATAATTGCATTTTTACCCGTTGGCGGAATCAAATACGCATTATTTTAATTCCGTCAACGGGTTATAAATAGTCATCATAAATCTATTTCGTCTCTTCATTATCTTGTGGTTTGCAAACTCGTCGCAAAAGTAGGCTCTAATTTTTCTTAGGGCTGTAACGATTATGTTTCGATTCTGCAACGTCTTTGTTTCTTGTCCGTATAGCCTGTGTTATTGTTTGTTGTTAATTTTGCAAAACAAATACTTAACAATGCCATTTTGTAATAAATAGAATTACACTTACATTTTAGTTGAGCGGTTTTTAACTTTAAATATTCAATCTTTTAACTTCTATTTTAATCTTATGAAAATTAAATCTTTGATGTATCTTGCGATGATTGGAGTGATGTTAGCAGCATGTTCTGATTCTGGTGAAGAGGCATCCTCTACAACATCTTCTAGTGGCGGGAATAATTTTGGCTCTGATAAAGAATTCTTAGAGCAGACAGGAACAGAGTTGGTCAACTCGTTCAACAGTAGTGACTTCAACAATTTTGAGGCAATCCGCCGTGTACTGGAGAATGGGGATTATTATGAAGGTAGTGATGTGGAAAGGCATCTTGATGAGGTGTATAACTTTAGACAGGCATTGAATGAATATGGTGACACAAAGTATTATAAGCGTACTCTCGTACTTGCTAATTTCAATGGTAACTATTATCTTCAGAATGGAAAATGGCGTTATCAAGCTTCAAATGGCCTCAAATGTACGTTTAACGATGCCAACGGCCAGCAAGTGGTTGCTACGGTGAACCATAGCGGCCCATATAAGACAGTGTATCTTTTTGACGAGAGTAGTAGGCATTATGAATATTATCCATCTTATACTTACTGGCGAGAGGAAACCCAAATATTGGTTAGCATACCTCAGAGTGTAGTTGTCACAGTGACTCAGGGAGGAAGAACTATTCTTGAATCAACAACTACTGTTGACTTAACTAATGTTGTTGAAGGGGCAAAATACGATCTCTCACGTAACAATCTAAATGTTACCTCAAAGACCGTTGTGAATGGAATTTATACCATTGATGTTTCACAGGCTAAATATACAGCCAACGGTGAGTCTAAAGTCCAGTTCAGTATCAGTAATGCAACTAAGACCCTAATCACAGGTACGGCTAAAGGTAGCACTCAATTGACAAACGATGAGGTTACGGCTATTCGCAATGTTGATGCGAAACTTGACATTTTAGGGCGTGTTCAGTTGCTTGTTACATGCAATGACGGAAAAGCACTTGCAGACCGCATAGAGGAGATTCAAGATTTTCGATATGACGAGACGACCTATAAGCAAGCTCTCCAACGTGTGAACATTCTCTACTCTACTACGATGAGTTATAACAACAATGCCACCGTGATGGGAAAACTAACATTAGAACCCTTTGATGAGCAATATAGGAGCTACCAGTGGAATTATAATACTAATAGAGGAGAGTATGTAACCCGCTCAAGATGGGAGAGTAAGCCTGTCATTACATTTACTTCGGACAATTCTTCATATAGTTTGGAGGAATATTTTACGGAAACAAGATTTCAGACGGTGTATGAAAATTTCAAAAGCCTTGTAGAATCTGTGGCACGTAACTTCACAGATGAGCGGATTTATTGGTAAGGTCGTATTTCTGTTACTTTTGCTCATTGGACAGGCAAACGCATTGTTGTCTGCCAACCAGGGGCAATTTCAGATAGTAGAGGATTCAACGGAATCGAAAGACATCAAGCTGATGTCACTCGATTCCGTTTTAATCATAGCCCAACATCATACTTCAGCACTGCGCACTACATCTGAAGGATACGTGTGGCGCTTGGACGTAATGCAGAACTTACCCAAAATATTGGGGAATGCAGACCCAATGCACTATGCCCAGATGTTGCCTGGTGTGCAAACCAACGGAGAATATACCAGTGGGTTGCATGTGCTGGGGTTTGACAACCAGCACAACAATTACACACTATTAGGTGTACCTATATATAACGTAAACCATTTACTTGGCTTCTTTTCATCGTTCAATGCAAGTCACTTTAATACTATGCATCTGAGCAAATCACCCACTACGGCTTCTTCAGGAAATAGGCTTGGTGCCACACTTGATATGCGGCCAGCAGATCAAAATCAGGATACGGTGAGTGGAGTGTTGAGTGTAGGACTTATCTCTTCGCAGGGTACTTTGCGACTACCCATATGTCGGAATACGCAACTCACAGTGTCTGCTCGTGCCTCCTATCTGAATTGGTTGTACTCGCACTGGCTTAAAGCGGAAGATTTTCAGGTTAAGTATTCGTTCTATGACCTGAATTTTACACTTGCACATCAGTTAGACTCACAAAATCGTATTTTGTTAGATGCTTACATGGGTGGTGACCGAGGGGATGTAACAGATAATGGATACCAATGCGATATAAGTGACTATTGGGGTAACAACTGTGCAGCAATACATTGGATGCATGATAATGTGGCAGGATGGCAGATGAAGCATTCACTTTATGTCACACATTACTACAATCAAATGTCTCTTGCTATGACCAGCATCCACCTCAGTCTTCCTTCGGGAATTACAGAGTATGGATACAAAGGACTGTTCGCTTTGAAAAGATGGACGATAGGTACAGATTTATCTTTGCATTCCGTTAGGGATCAGCAGCCTGAATTGTCGGGTATTTATCATGTCATAAATGATGAGAAAGGACATACTTTTAGTGCAGAGTGTAGTTTTTATACAGATTATGAACAGCCTTTGAATAACAATATGAAAATGAATCTTGGTTTGCGTGCTACAACTTTTCAGTTTTCTCGGAGAAATTACTATTCGTTGAATCCCAATATACAGTTTAATTACTCATGTAAAGGTTGGAATTTTACATTTGGTTATTCTGTTCGTAATCAGAATTTGACGCAAACAGGATTTTCTTCTATCGGCTTGCCAACGGAATTTTGGACTATAGCAGGTAAAGACGGTGTTATTCCACAACGGGGGCATGGATTTAATAGTGAACTGAAACTGGATTTATTTGACCGACGTTGGCAATTGGTGCTAGATGGTTATTATAAGTGGCTGGATGGGCAGTTAGAATATGATGGGAATTTTTATGATTTTATAGTGTCAGAATATCGTTTGAGCGATCATCTGCTCCATGGACATGGCTGTAATTATGGTGTTAGCATTATGCTCGCTAAATGTACGGGAAAATTAACGGGTTGGTTTTCTTATTCATGGGGCCGTGCTTTGAGAACCTTTCAAGAAGAAGGATTCCAAGGCACTTATCCTGCCAACCATGAACGCATCCATGAGTTAAACCTATTGGCTACATGGAGATTGAACGCCCACATAACGTTGGGAGCCACATTCGTCTTGGCTTCTGGCACCCCATTTACGGCACCCAAATATTTCTATCTTATTAACGGGAAGGTAGTTGCGCAGTATGCTCAACACAATGCAAATCGTTTACCTGCTTATAATCGTTTGGACTTGTCAGTCAATTTTCGGTTGAGTAAGTTACATTCAAAAATTGAGCAAGGGCTGAATATATCTCTCTACAATGCCTTACGGCAGAATAACCCGTTGTATTACGGGATGAAGGTGTATCGTGCAGAGGTGGCATATAAACAAACATCTTTTATCATTGACATGCTTCCCTCTGTCAGTTATTATTTGAATTTTTGATAAAATGATACAAAGATACGATATGGACATGTTTTTTGTGGAAATATGTGTGAAAATGAATCTTTTGTTGTTGTGTCTTTCAATAATTCTTATGGCATGTGAGGGTAATCCAATGCCGGAGGAAGAGAGTAATCTTGTGGTTGAAGGATGGATTGAAGACGGTGGATTCCCTGTTGTGTTGCTTACGAAAAGCATTCCTCTATCCAGTGATTATCAGGGGTTAGATAGCTTGAATCAGTATTTGGTGAGATGGGCAAAAGTCTCTGTGTCTGACGGAGACAGCACTGTCGTTCTTACAGGCATGTACCAAAAGGACTGTTACCCACCTTATATCTATACCACAGGACGAATGCGTGGCAAAGCGGGCAAAACTTATAGCCTGACCATTGAGTATGGTGATTACAGAGCTACAGCTTCCACTAAAATTCCCATTAGTGTACCTTTGGACTCGGTTGTGGCTACTCCTATTGCAGAATCGGACACACTTTTCTTGGTTGATGCATATTTCATGGACTCGCCTGACACACATGATTACTACATACTATTCACTAGTGTGAATACACGAAGTCGTCAGTCCCTTATCAGTTATATGGGCTACATAGATGACACACAGCTTTCAGGAATCCATGTCAAGTTGCCTGTGTATCGGGGTAGTGTGTTGTCTGACGATGACTATATTCCGTATTTTACTAAAGGGGATATTGTGGAGGTGAAGTTAGCTCATGCGGATGCAACAGCATTCAATTTTTGGAATGATGTGCAGAATTCTGTATCTTTCTCCACCAATATGTATATGCCAGTGATGACCAATGTGCGTACAAATATAACGGGTGGTATTGGCTATTGGTTAGGTTACGGGGTCTCTCGTAAATACGTTGTGGTAGGTGAGAGTGATTTGTTTTTTCCTTTCTTCAATATGGAATCGACTACAAGATAATGCTTAATATTTTGAACTGTGGTGAATTTCTCAAACAGGTCTTAGTTGCCCTCAAAGAGATTTCAGCAGATATTGTTTTTTTCTTGTTTTTTCAATGAAAAATATCTGCTATTTTGGGAAAATTTATTTCTGCTTAATAAAAACTTCCGAAAACATAGCGATTTTGTGTAAAAAGCTGTACCTTTGCCTCCGACTCGATTAGCCCGAAAGGGAAAAAGGGTCATGACATATTGTTTATAGGACGTTTACGAACGTTATCTTCGACATCCGAATCTCGCAAGTTCAGCAATGTCTCAGAAGAAACGCAACGGGGCGTCCGCGTTGGGTGTATTATACCCTGCCTGTTTTATTATATATGTACGTGCGATACGTATGTGTATATATAAATGGTGGCTTTCTGTATAATATCTCACGACGTGGGCTAACTCGAGTTGCTTATCCTGAGACAAGGCAATGCGAGAGCCTGGATGTGGGATAAGCGAGAAAAGCAGAGAGACTCCCACGTCTTTTTTGTTGGCAAATATCTTTTTTGCATATTCTCCGCATGTTCTTCCGTCCGAATACATTGCATGTCGTCTCAATGATTAGCATCGGTGAACAAATAAAGGCAGAGCTCAATTCGCAGGAGCGGGGAGTTTCTTGGTTTGCGAACAAATTAGGTTGTTCGCGCATGGCTGTTTACCGAATTTTTGAGAAAAACAGCATTGACACGGCTGTCTTATATAGAATTTGCAAAATTCTTAACCGTAACTTTTTCAATGACTTATCAAACGATTTGGAAAATGTGTAACATGTTTGTTACAGAGATGTAACATCTGTGTATCACCGTTTCCTTGTGGGAGTTGTTATTTATTGTGAACTTTGCACCCGAAAAGCTAAACAAATGCAAATTTTATTGCAAGTTTTTATTATTAACAACTTAAAAAAACGTGAAAATTATGAAGAAGATTATTATCGCTGCAATCGCAGTACTCGGTTTCACAACTGCAAATGCTCAGTACACCGCTGAGAAGGGTGACTTCCAGACTTCTATTGACTTCCGTCCGTTTAAGTCTAGCGGTGACATGTTCTCTAATGAGGTTGGCAACACTGTAGGTGTAAATTTCTCTTACTTCTTGGCTGATAAGCATGCTCTCCGCCTGGGTTTGGGATTTGATACAAACTCAACGAAGGATGCATCTTCTGACGGTAAATTTGGTGTTAATCTCGGTTATGAGTACCACTTCAAGAGTTATGAGCGCGTTGATCTCTTTGCTGGTGCTCAGGTTGGCTTTGCTACAGCATGGGGTAAGACAAAGCAACAGACTTACAATAATGCTGGTGAGCCAAATGGTACCGTTGATGTGAAGGCTGCTGGTCTTCCACGTGAATTCTCTGTGGGTGTTTTCACAGGTGTCAACTACTACTTCTATAAGAAGCTCTATGTAGGTGCTGAAGTGCAGCTTGGCTACGCACATACAAGCTACAGCAAAGGCCAGTCTTATGATGGTGAAAAGGTTATTGACAACAAAGAAGCTGCTCCAGGCAAGAACAAAATTGGCTTCAATGTTCTTCCTGCCTTCCGTCTTGGTTGGACCTTCTAATCGAACGTAAAAAATATCACGGCATATCCGTGATTTCTTCAAAATCTAAATAATTTTCAATCGGATTCGTTGTGAAACGAGTCCGATTGTTGGATATATACACCGTCTGTATTTGTGAAACAGTGTTCTTGAAATCTTTTTCCTCCTAATTGTTTGTTTTCAGGTGAGATTTGTGTAACTTTGCGGCAGAAAAAATAGAATCGTTAAAGAAAACCGTTGAAAACGACGTTGTTCTGACCAACGGGATAATTATAGACGTTCCAGCCCGATTGGTCAGGGATGTAAATAATAACGTGGTGTGGTAAACAAAGTATGACCTCTAATAATAATAGTATAGAAGCCTTTTTCCTGCTTGTCAGAGCGGGATTGTTTGGTCGTACAGAGGTCATAGAGGGTTTCCTGCCAGATGATGTGGATTGGCAAGAGGTTTTCCGGTTGGCTAAGGAACAGAGCGTTATCGGTTTGGTTGCAGAGGGCATAGAACTTGTTCGGACGGAGTGGCCCAAGACTCACGGCACACCGCTTGTGCCGAAACAATGGGCATTGAAGTTTGCCTCTGGAACATTGAGACTGGAACAGCGCAATCAGACCATGAACCGTTTTGTTGCCAAATTGATTAGCTGGTTGCGTGAAAAAGGCATCTACGCATTCTTGTTAAAGGGGCAGGGTGTGGCTCAATGCTACCAAAAGCCCCTTTTGAGGACATGTGGGGATGTAGATTTGCTTTTGAGTGAAGAAGATTATCAGGCGGCAATCAATTATTTACTTCCATTCGCATCTTTTTCAAAGGCGGGAAATGAGTATAAGAAAGATTTCGCCGTAAAGATTGTCGGCTGGTTGGTAGAGCTGCATGGTCGCCTTCGTTGCGGTTTTTCGTCGCGCATAGATAGGGAACTTGACAAGATGTATGATGACACTTTCTCTGGTGAAAATGTCAGGTCATGGATGAATGGAAATGTACAGGTGTTCATGCTTGGGGAAGAGAACGACATCATCTTTGTTTTTGCTCATCTCTTAAATCATTTTTATAAAGGTGGTGTGGGAATCAGGCAGGTTTGTGACTGGTGTCGCATGTTGTGGACATTTAGGGATTCCCTTGACTTAGACGTACTTGAGTCCCGTCTGAAGAAGATGAAGCTGATGAGTGAGTGGAAGGCTTTCGGAATGTTTGCGGTGGAATATTTAGGTATGCCCAAGGAAGCGATGCCCTTCTACAGCGAAGACAAAAAATGGAAACGCAAGGCGAAACAGATACGTGCTTTTATCCTGAAGACTGGAAATCTGGGCTCTAACAGGAAGGGAGAGGTGGTTGGCTCTTTGCTGTCAAGAAAGATGAAATCTTCGAGACAGCGGTTTTGTGATTTGGCAAACCATTTCACTATTTTCCCGCTGGACACATTACGGTTCTTTCCGAGCATCTTTCTCAATGGATTGTATCAAAAATGATAAGGGCAATCCGCTATGGTACCAAAAACATTCCCTGACTGCCAAGTGTGTGACGGTCAGGGAATGTTGATTTTGTGTGCTATCAATGCCTACTTCCTTTTCGGCGTCGTAGGCGTTGAGTAGTTGAGGAAGAAGTCGTTCCACACCTTCAGCATACTGCTTTTGTTGGTGGAGATGATTTCCGCCTGTCGGGTGTAGTTGCGGTATTCCTTCTTTCGTTTGGGGTCGATGTGGGCAAGGATGTTCCGCTCTGTGGCCTCGAAAATCTCCCCATTCAACTGATAGTAGAAAGTGTTGACCAGTGGTAGGGGAAGTTCCTCCTCGTTGACGGAGGCATTGGCATCCGAGAGCTGTGCGCCCCATGCTCCGAGGTTGAGGCTCGACTGCTGCAGGTTCTGTGAGTTGTTCATCAGTTCCACGGCTCGTTTATCCACGGCATTCTGATCTACGGTGTGGACGAACAGCACACGGGCCACCTTACCGTTGATGGTGTCTTGACGGAGAATCTTCCCGAAGCTGCCGCTCTCGCCCACTGGCATGAACGTGTCGCCGTTGGGAAATTCCACACGCAGGATGCTACCGGGAATGGCCTCCATCAGCGTGTCGTTGCGTGAAAACCAGAGCGTCTGCTTGCCCAGATGGATGTTGCAGGGCACTTGCGTCTTCTTGATGGAGAAGAACCCCGAATAGATAGTGGCCACACGGAAAGCCTTGTATTCAAAAGGCCATGTGCCGATTGGCTCCCAGTCTTGTGCCTGTAGCGGACAGACTGTTAGCAGGAGGAAGAGGTATGACAGAAGTTTCTTCATCTTGTGTTTGTTTTTAAGGTGCGTTCCCCTCCCTTTTTAGGCGTATGGGGGAAGGGGAACGCATGTTCGGTTTGTCTTATTTCGTGCGAACGACCAGATACTTGCTGACGCTCCAGAACTTCTTCACGTCGATGATGCGGAGGGTAACCTCACCGTTCGACGCATCCTTCATCAGGGTGTAGGAATCAGAGGGGTGGTTCGTCAACAGTTCTGCGCTCTTGGAAGAGAATGGAATGGTTGTGGTCTGACGGATGTCAATCTCCGTGAAGTAGCTCTTGTTGAAGTCACCATTCTGCACACGGCTCTTCTGGAACACGTTACCGCCGCTGATGATGCCGTTCTTCTTCAGTTCCTTGCCAGTGCCATACACATACCATGCCTTGTTGAGGCTCACATCCTGCTGACGTGCCAGCTCCTGGCTTTCGTCGCGTTGCTGCTTCACCGTGGCATTCTCAGCTGTCAGGATAGACACGTCGGCATTCAGCACGGCAATCTCCACATCCTTGTCTGCCAACTGGGCGCGGAGTTCTTCCAGCTCTGCGTTCTTGGCCTCCAATTGCTTCAGGAGCGACTGGATGGTCTCCTTCAGCTTCGCATTGTAAGTGTTGCTGCTGTTGAGTTTCTGCTCCAGTTCCGTGATTTTCTGCTTGTTGTTGGTCAGCGTCTCCTGAATGAAATCCAGGTTCTCGCGCAACTCATTCTCCGACTTCTTTGCCTCGCCGTTCTTCTTGATCAGATTGACACGTCCCGCAGCCTGGTTGATTTGTGCGAAACTCTCCTGAATCTCGTTGAACTGTTCAAGCATCTCGTTGAGTTCGCCGTCCCTTGTGTCGAGGGCCTTCTGAAGGGAGTCACGCTCGTTTTGCAGTTCCTTGGCGCTTTGGCCGTTTCCACACGAAGTGAGCATTGCAGCAACAACAGCTGCTAAAAAAAGAATTTTTTTCATACGATTCAATGTTTATATTTGTTCTTTGATTTACCTTTACCCATGACGACCGACTGGAAATCCGTCGCCTCCGTACCTTCCGCCACACGCTCGGTACCTTGGCCCTTGTCCTTTCCGCCTTCTTCCACACCGCCCAGCAGGACGACCATTTCGCCCAGCGGCTCGTGGTGGAGGAAATGGCTATGTACCTCGGCCAGAGTGCCCCGCACATGCTCCTCATGCACCTTTGAAATCTCCCTCGACACACAGACCCGGCGTTCCGCACCGTAAGCCTCGATAAACTCCTCCAACATCCTCACCACCCGTCGTGGCGATTCATAGAACACGACCGTCCGCTCCTCGTCCCGAAACAAGTCAATGCGAGTCCGACGTCCCTTCTTCTGGGGCAGGAAGCCCTCGAACACAAAACGATTGCACGGCAGGCCACTGCTCACCAAGGCCGGGACGAAAGCCGTGGCTCCCGGAAGGGTCTGCACCTCGATGCCTGCCTTGGCCGCCTCGCGGGCCAAGAGGAATCCTGGGTCGCTGATACCCGGCGTACCCGCATCGCTGATGAGGGCAATGTCCTCGCCGGCTTGCAAACGCGACAACACGCTCTCCACCGTTCCATGCTCATTGTATTTATGGTGGGAAAGCAGGGGCGTGTGGATGTCGAAATGCGAAAGTAGCACACCCGACGTGCGGGTATCCTCTGCGAGTATCAGGCTCACCCCCTTCAGGACACGGATGGCTCGCATCGTCATGTCCTCCATGTTGCCGACAGGCGTTGGTACGATATACAACATTGTGCAAAAATATGAATTAACCCCAACTTGACGAAAAAAAACCGGGAAAAACAACTTTTTTTCACATTTTTATATCTATCTTTGCACAGAATCCGACAAATGCCAAACGTGAAGTATCAAACACCTGCCCACCGGATGGCATTCTTCATTTTTCATTCTTCATTCTTCGTTTAAATGAAAACCAAGGAAATAACATTCGACCGATTTATCCGTGCCCTGATAGCCCTCATCGGTCTCGTCATCGTCTATCTCCTGCTGAAAAAACTGCAGGCCGTCCTCATTCCCTTTTTCGTAGCCTGGCTCGTGGCCTACCTGCTCTATCCCGTAGTCCGCTTCTTCCAGTACAGATGCCGGCTGCGCTATCGCATCCTCAGCATCATCGTCACCCTGCTTATCCTCGTCGGCCTGCTCGCCGCCATTTTCTTCGTAGCCGTGCCGCCAGCCATCGAAGAGATTTCGCGGCTGAAAAGCATGGTCGTGGAATACGTAACCACCGACAGCACCGTGACCCAAGTTTCCGCCGAAGTGGAACGGTTCATGAAACGGAACATCGACATCGAGCAAATCGTCAGCGCCATGTCCGTCAAGGACGTATCCACCCTCATCGAGCGCAGTCTGCCGCAACTCGTCAACCTCATTTCCAACTCCTTCAACACCCTGGCCGCCCTCGTCGCCTCCCTGGTATCCATCATCTACCTCTTCTTCATCCTGATGGACTACGAGCGCATGTGCCACGACATCATCCACATGGTGCCGCCTACCCGCCGCACCATCGTGCGAAACGTCCTTAAAGATGTGGAGCACGGCATGAACGGCTACTTCCGTGGCCAGAGCCTTATCGCCCTCTGCGTCGGCATCCTCTTCTCCATCGGCTTCCTCATCATCGACTTCCCCCTCGCCATTCCCCTCGGACTCTTCATAGGCGTGCTCAACCTCGTCCCCTACTTGCAGACACTGGGCTTCATCCCCACTGTCATCCTCTCCCTCCTGAAAGCTTACGACACGGGCGAGAACTTCTGGGGAATCCTGCTGGCCGCCCTCATCGTCTTTGCCGTTGTACAGACCATCCAGGACACCATCCTCACCCCGCGCATCATGGGGAAGGTCACCGGACTCAGTGCCGCCGTCATCCTCCTCAGCCTCTCCGTCTGGGGCTGTCTGCTCGGTTTCATCGGCCTGATTATCGCCCTGCCACTCACCACACTCCTCATCTCCTACTACAAACGCTACGTCCTTGAGGAAACCGACGAGCCGCAAAAAAAACTGTAAAAGAGTACACAAAATCGGTGCTTTGCGTAAACAACCCCCGTTTGTTTACGCTTTTTTTGCGTTGTGAAAAATTTTTTTTGCGGAAACCTTACCTTTGCATCGATTATTTGCACGACACGGCAAACGAGTTAAACCCTTAACGAACAGTGAACCCCTACATCAAACCCGGCATCGAGACAGACAAGGTGAAAATCCTCGTCGTCGAAGACGTCCCCATGACGCTCCACCTGCTCAAGTCCCTGCTCTCCTGCTACACCTTTCAGTTGCAGACTGCCAGCGACCAGACGGAGGCCATGTCGTGCATCGAGCACGACACACCCCACCTGCTCTTGCTCGACACCGTCCTGTTCGACGTGGAAACCCTCGGACTCATCCAACACCTCCGTGCCCACGAAGAGACCCGCCGACTCCCCATCATTCTCATGGCTTCTTGCCACGAAAACGACAAGATTACCCGCGCACTGGAACTGGGTGCCAACGCCTACGTCTGCAAACCCTTCGTCGTCGATCACCTCTACAGAA
This sequence comes from uncultured Bacteroidaceae bacterium, assembly GCA_905236065.1. Lineage (GTDB taxonomy): Bacteria > Bacteroidota > Bacteroidia > Bacteroidales > Bacteroidaceae > Minthosoma. The sequence goes on from CAJONZ010000071.1 coordinate 52,854, forward strand.
CCATCGCCGACCAAATCAACTCCCTTTTTTAATTTCGACCCACGCATTGCCGCCCATTCCCTGCGACAAAACGGAAAACAACCTGAGAAAAAAGACTTTCTAAAGAAAGATTTTTCTCACGCTGGGCTGTTCACATCTTCACGCTGAACTGTCCAAAATTATTCTCGGCGAGAATAAAAAATATATCGACGCCATATTTAATATTCTCGACGAGAATAAAAGATATATCGCCGAGAATATTTTCTTTCACTTCGGCGTGAGGAAATGTTTAGAGCTTTGTGGGGAAAAATTCAGGTTTTTGGGGAGGAAAGGGTGGGGGTGTGTGCCTTAAAAAAATGTAATAAATTTGTTTTTTCGTGGAGTTATGCGTACCTTCGCCGCTAATTTGTTGAAAGTGGGCATGGTTTGCCCCGATGGATACATGAACACAAAACAATTGACGGATGGGAAAGAAATCTCTGAATGTGGTATTCCTGATTGCCGGCAGTGAGCCGTTGGGCAGTGCGGGGATGCAGGCTGACATCAAGGCGGTAACGGCTTGTGGCGGCTATGCTGCGTGTGCGGTGACGTGTGTGGTGGATGAGGACACGCGGCGTGTGAAAAGTATCTTCCACTTGCCTGTGGATTTGATTGTGTCGCAGGCGGAGTCGTTTTTGGGCGACATAGCCACGGGATGCATCAAGACGGGTGTGCTGCCGACGGAGGAAATCATCAGGGGCGTGGCGGGTGTGCTGCGCAAGTTCAGTCAGGTGCCCGTGCTGGTGGATCCGGTGATTGTGGATTCGCTGGGGCAGAAGTTGGTGGCCGACGATGCCATCGAGGCGTACAAGCGGGAGTTGTTTCCGCTGGCTACGCTGATTACGCCCAACCGCCGCGAGGCGGAGACCTTGCTGGGACGCCCCATCGGGAATGTGCAGGAGGATGTGCGTGAGTTGGGACAGTGGGGCTGTTCGGTGATTGTCAAGTCGATTGAACGTGGAAAGATGCTGGCGGACGTGTTCTACGATGCCGGGACGGACAGGGTGCGTGAGTTTGTGAAACCGCGCATCCTTACGCGCAACGTGAACGGTACGGGCGACTCGTTCTCGTCGGCCATTGCGACGTATGTGGCGACGGGATATTCGTTGGAGGAAGCCGTGGAGAAGGCGGAGGAGTTCATCAGCCGTGCCATCAGCCTGGGTGCGGAGTATGAGTTTGGCCACGGCTATGGCCCTGTGCATCCGTGTTTCATGGAGGACAAGAGTGTGCATCAAAGAATCTATAATTAGTCCCCATCCCCCCATTTTAACTTTTAACTCTTAACTTTTAACTGATATGAAAATCCTTAGACGAATGGTGTGTGGCTGCGTGATGATGGTCGCAGCAGGTAGTACGTGTTTGGTGGCAAATGCGATGGAGGGCGCTCCGGCGGTGAAAGCCAAGGTGCGTACTATCAAGACGGTGGAGGCCGTGAGCGTAGCGTCGCCGGTGGGCACGGTGCCCCGCCTGCCTTACCAGTTGTGGGTGACTTATTCTGACGGCTATGGGGAGTGGCGGCAGGTGCGCTGGATGAACTCCCTGCTCAGTACGGAGCAGCAGCAGGCCAATGCGGAGTTGTACCCCGTGGGAAAGGAATACACGGTGAAAGGTTTTGTCATCGGCGACAACACGACGGACAACGGCTACCCCGTGGAGGCGAAGGTGAAGGTGGTGGCCGGTGGCTATCAGACACCTTCCAACCAGCTGAAGGCTACGCCCCTGCCGTTGGGGAGTGTAAGGATTGTCGGCAAGAACCGCCTGACGAACAACCGCGACTTGGACATCCAGACGCTGTTGGCACTGGATGTCACCCAGCAGCTGTATAATTACCGTGACACGTATGGCCTGCCCACCGAGGGCTACACGAAGTCGGATGGCTGGGACTCACCGACGACGAAGTTGAAGGGGCACGGAACGGGTCACTATCTGAGTGCGCTGGCCTTTGCGTATGCTTCGGCGGAGGACAATCAGACGAAGTTGGCCCTTCGCAACCGCATTGAGCGGATGGTCAATGAGTTGAGGGAATGCCAGGAACGGACGTTCGTGTGGGACAGCACCCTGAACCGCTATTGGGAAGCCCGCGACTATGCCCCGGAGGAGGAGTTGAAGCAGATGAAGGGCAGTTGGGCGGCTTTCGACGAATACAAGAAGGACTACAAGCATTACGGCTATGGTTACCTGAATGCCATCCCGGCGGCGCATCCGGCACTGATTGAGTGTTACCGGGCGTACAACAACGAGGAATGGGTGTGGGCACCCTACTATACGATTCACAAGCAGTTGGCGGGATTGATAGACATTGCCAACGTGATGCATGAGGGTTCCTTGTTCCTATTGGACGAGCCCATCAATGGGAAAAAATATCTTGATAATGGCGAGATTGGTAGGAAGGCGTTGCAGATTGCCAAGGACATGGGGCTGTGGGTGTGGAACCGCCTGCACTACCGCACGTATGTGAAGACGGACGGGACGAAGGCGGAGCGTCAGGCCAAGCCCGGCAACCGCTATGAGATGTGGAACATGTACATTGCCGGCGAGGTGGGCGGCATGGCCGAGTCGTTGGCCCGTCTGTCGGAGATGGTGGATGACGCAACGGAGAAGGCGCACCTGTTGGAGGCTGCCAATTGTTTCGACGCGCCGGCGTTCTTCGACCCGGTGGCCCGGAATGTGGATGACATCCGCACACGCCATGCCAACCAGCATATCCCGATGATTACGGGTGCGTTGCGCAGCTATCTCGGCAACGGCAATCCGTATTATTACAACCTGGCCTACAACTTCTGGAACCTGATACAGGGTCGCTATGCCTACGCCATGGGCGGTGTGGGCAACGGTGAGATGTGGCGTCAGCCGTATTCACAAATGTTGTCGATGAACACCAGCGTGATGAGCGACCACCGAAGGAACATGTACCCGAACCCAGACATCAACGAGACGTGTTGCGCCTACAACCTGGCCAAGCTGACGAAAGACCTGAACTGCTATGACCCGGACAATGCGGCCTACATGGACTATTACGAGCGGATACTCTACAACCAGATTGTGGGCAGCGTGAATCCGAAGGAGTGGGGCGTGACGTATCAGTATGCGGTGGGCATGAATGCCCGGAAGCCGTTTGGCAACGAGACGCCGCAGAGTACGTGCTGTGGCGGTACGGGCGTGGAGAACCACGTGAAGTATCAGGAAGCGGCGTATTTTGTGAATGAGAACACGGTGTGGGTGGCACTGTATATGCCGACAGAAGCCTATTGGGATCGTCCTCATGTCACTATTAAGCAGGATTGTGAATGGCCCGCTGAGAAAAGTGTGATTACGGTGTCTTCGGGCCTGAATGATGAATCCCTTAAGCCGTTCACGATGAAGCTGCGTGTGCCTTACTGGGCAACCAAGGGCTTTGACGTGAAACTCAACGGAAAGTCGATTGCCAAGACCTATCAGCCCGGCAGCTATGTGGAAATCCCGGAACGGATATGGAAATCAAGCGATAAGGTGGAGGTCATCATGCCATTTACGGCGCATATCAACTGGGGCCCGGACAAGATGGACTTGGCGGCGACGGGCAAGAACGAGATTCGCACACCGTTCAACCCGCAGTGGGTGGGTGCCTTGATGTACGGCCCGCTGGTGATGGCTACGCCGGAGATTCACGAATGGAAAGACGCAGAGTTCACCTTGGCCTCGAACCTGTCGGATGTTCAGCTGAACGGTGCGACGGGTGACGACGGTACGGGCGGGCGGCTCTATACGCTGACTTTTGCGGGCAAACAGTTCCAACCAGACTACTATCAGACGGGGAACGAGACGCACTACCTGAGACTGAACGTGGAGACGGGTGGCAAGCAGAAGGCGCGGAAGGGTATCGACAAGACGAACCTGGAGCAGGTGGTTGAGATAGCCAAGGAACGTGTGCAGGGTCAGCAGGCGTGGGAGTCACTGACGGTGAAGGTTCCGGCCTTCTCTCCGTGGGCTCCGAACGGCTACAAGCGTCTGCTGGAGCAGATGAAGCAGGCGGAGCAGGTGCTTGCCAAGGAGAAGAAGGCGGTGACGCAGGAAGAAATCAACAAGGCTGCCTCGGCCCTGAACATGGTGATTAACACGATGCGTCCGGGTAACCTGGCTGAGCCGGAGGACTTGAACGAGTTGTTGCCGCTGGTGACGGAGTCGAAGAATATCCGCGACAAATCGACCGAGTTGCGGGAAGCCATCAACTATGCCGACATGGTGGTGCAGTACGTGAACGATGGTTCGGGAACGCATGACTTGATTGAGAAGGCAATGAAGAGGCTGAAGGAGGCATTGAAAATGAAGAGTGAAAAATGAAGAATCGTGAGAAGGAAGAATGAAAAATGAAGAATGCCCCTTTTCCCTGGAGGGTGAGGGGCTGAATAACACACCGATATGATTTATGAAATTAGGATTTGACAACGAGAAATATTTGAAGATTCAGTCGGAGCATATCCGCGAAAGAATTGCGAAGTTTAACGGAAAGTTGTATCTGGAGTTGGGCGGCAAGTTGTTTGACGACCATCATGCCAGCCGGGTGCTTCCGGGTTTTCAACCTGACAGTAAGTTGCGGATGTTCTCCCAACTGAGCGACAGCATTGAGATTGTGATTGTCATCAGTGCGGAGGACATTGAGAAGAACAAGGTGCGGGCCGACCTGGGCATCACCTACGACGAGGATGTGCTTCGTCTGCGTGAAGAGTTCATCGCTCGTCAGTTTAAGGTGGGTTCGGTTGTCATCACCCATTACGACGGCCAGCGGACGGCAGACACGTTCCGAATGCGTCTGGAAAGGATGGGCATCAAGACGTACATCCACTATCTGATTGAGGGCTATCCGCATAACGTTCAGCTGATTGCCAGCGAGAATGGCTTTGGCAAGAACGACTACATCGAGACGGAGCGTCCGCTGGTGATTGTCACAGCCCCTGGCCCTGGTTCGGGCAAGATGGCTGTCTGCCTCAGTCAGCTGTATGGGGAAAACCGCCGTGGCATCCATGCCGGTTATGCCAAGTTTGAGACCTTCCCCGTGTGGAATCTGCCGCTGAAGCATCCCGTCAACATTGCCTACGAAGCTGCCACTGCCGACCTGAACGATGTCAACATGATTGACCCGTTCCATTTGGATGCTTACAATAAAATTGCCGTTAACTACAACCGCGACATCGAGATTTTCCCGGTGCTGAACGCCTTGTTCGAAGGCATTTATGGCGAGAATCCCTACAAGTCGCCGACCGACATGGGCGTGAACATGGTGGGTTTCTGCATTTCGGACGATGAAGTGTGTTGTCGCGCCAGCAAGGATGAGATTGTGCGTCGCTACTACGATGCCACCAACAAATTGGTCGATGGGGCTTGCAACGACTCGGAGGTGAGCAAGATACAGTTGCTATTCAATCAGGCGAAAATCACGACCGACTATCGCCGCACAACGGTTGCAGCGAAGAAGCTGCGTGAGGAGTGTGGACACACTTCCGCTGCCATCGAACTGGCCGACGGCACCATCATTACCGCCCATTCCTCACCCTTGTTGGGTTGCTCGGCGGCTTTGATTCTGAATGCCACCAAGCATCTGGCACGTATCAACCATGAGCTGAAGCTGATTCCGCAGTCGATGATAGAGCCGATACAGAAGACCAAGATTGACTATCTGGGTGCCCGCAACCCCCGTCTCCACACAGACGAAGTGCTGGTTGCCCTCTCCGTGCTTTCCCAACGCGACGAGAATTGCCGCCGTGCGTTGGAACAACTGCCTGCCCTGCGTGGCTGTCAGGTGCATTGCACCGTGATGCTGAGTGAGGTTGACCGAAAGATTTTCAAGAAACTCGGCGTCGGCCTTACGTGCGAACCTTATAAGAAGAGATAAGTCGAAGATTGTCTGCAGCAATAAGTACAACCTAAAAACCTTACAACCTATGAGAAAGATTTTTTCGCTTTCCATCCTCTTCCTTGTCACAATGGGAATGCAGGCGCAGGCTCCCGTGTGGCCTGAAACGAATATACAGACACGGCCTGGTGCCCGTTGGTGGTGGCTGGGTTCGGCGGTCGATGATGACAACCTCACTTCCTTGATGAAGGAATATGCCGAGACGGGCATCGGCACGTTGGAAATCACGCCGATTTATGGAGTACAAAATGCCAGGAACAACATCACTTACCTGAGTACGGAGTGGATGGACAAACTGAAAAAGGTGGAAAGTTTGGGAACGGAGTACGACATGCAGATTGACATGAACATGGGTACCGGCTGGCCCTTCGGTGGGCCGTGGGTTCCCCTCTCCGAGGCTGCTGGAAAGTTGGTCTATACCAACAAGGACTTTACCGTCTCTGCCTCTGCGCCGACCATCACCTACGACGTCACTCCGGTGGCCAACAGTACGCTCAACTGTGTCATGGCTTATCCACTGTCCATTGCAGGTGCCGACACGGTCGATGTCACGGGCTTTGTCACCAATAAAACACTCAGTTGGACACCCGAAAAGACCGGGCGTTGGCGCATCATTGCCGTCTTCAACGGTCACACCATGCAGATGGTGAAAAGGGCGGCTCCCGGTGGTGAGGGCTATGTGCTCGACCACCTTGACAGTGCTGCCGTGGCTCATTACATCAAGCACTTTGAGGATGCCTTTGCCCGAAACGGCAACCCCTATCCCACGACCTTTTTCAACGACTCCTACGAGATTTTCGGTGCTGACTGGTCGCCTCGTTTCTTCGAAGAGTTTGAGCGGCGTCGTGGCTACAAGTTGCAATACCACTTGCAGGAACTCTTTAAAATGACTACCGACTCTAAGTCGCAAGTCCGCTCCGACTACCGTGAAACCATGGCTGACATGTACCTTGATAACTTTATCAAGCCTTGGAACGACTTTGCCCATCGCCATGGTGTCCTGACTCGCAACCAGTCGCACGGTTCCCCTTCCAACCTCATTGACACCTACGCCTCGGTCGATATTCCTGAGATTGAGGGTTACGGCATGACACCGCTCAACATCAAGGGACTGCGTCGAGACGACGGCTTTACGGCCAAGAACTCCAGTGACTTCGCCACCCTCAAGATGGCTTCCAGTGCCGCCCACGTCACAGGCAAGAAATGGACATCGAGCGAAACCTTCACTTGGTTCACCGAACATTTCCGCACATCGCTCTCGCAGATGAAGCCCGAAATGGATCTCATGTTCCTTGCCGGTGTCAACCGCATGTTCTTCCACGGTACAACCTACTCTCCCAGAGAGGCTGCGTGGCCTGGCTATAAGTTCTATGCCAGCATCGACATGTCGCCCACCAACAGCATTTGGAAAGACGCCCGAAACTTCATGGAGTACGTGAACCGTTGCCAAAGTTTCCTGCAATGGGGACAGCCAGACAACGACATCCTTGTCTATTTTACCTGCTACAACTCTTGGCACACTGCCGGTACCGACTGGCTACGCCTCTGTGCCATCTCCGACTTTCCCAATCAGTACGGAAAACTCGACCGTGCCGTCGATTCGCTCGATGTCTATGGCTATGGTTGCGACTACATTACCGACCGCATGATTGAACAGTTGCGTTATGAGGATGGTGTGTTCATCACCGAGGGAGGCGCACGTTACAAAGCCTTGCAAATCCCTGTTGACCAGTATATGCCTGCGCAGACCAAGGCACGGCTTGACTCCTTGGCAGCTTTGGGGGCAAACATCATTGTCAATAAACGTGACGAGGCCCTTTTCACGGCTATTTGCCAGCCTGAACCCATGCGCCGCCAGTTAGGTCTGCGTTACATCCGTCGCTCTAATCCCACGGGGCATCACTATTTCATTAGCAACCTCACTGCCAACGATGTGGCTGACTACGTTTCGCTGGCTGTCGATTTCCAGTCCGCAGCCCTCTTCAATCCTGCCGACGGAACCATTCGCCAGGCTTTGGTCAACGACGAGGGAAAAGTCTATCTGCACCTTTGCTCCGGTGAGTCCGTCATCCTGCAGACCTACGACTACGACATCGCTTCGGCATCCCTGCCGAAAGACTGTGAGTTATCGACGCTCACCGTTCAGGAAATACCCCTCACTGGCTCTTGGACGCTGACCTTCAACGAAGCAGCCTTGGCCGACAATTCCACCTATTCACATACCTACACCCTCGCAGCACCGCAGACATGGGAAACCCTCGACGACCACACCGCCCAGCTGATGGGTACCGGCGTCTATGAGACCACGTTCAACCTCACAGCCGAGCAACAGGCCACTTATCAGCAGTTTGAACTCCTGTTGGGCGACGTTCGTGAGTCTGCCAACGTCTATGTCAACGACCGCTATGTGGGTTGTGCCTGGCATGTCCCCTTCGTGCTCGACTGCACCGATGCCCTTCAAATTGGCGACAACACCCTCCGCATTGAGGTGACAAACTTGCCTGCCAACCGCATCCGCCGCATGGATCAAGACGGCACACCGTGGCGTATTTTCGAGGACGTCAACATCAGCACCATTTCTTCGGGCAACAACGTCGGCACTACTGCCAACAGCTTTGCCGCCTGGGCCTTGGTTCCCTCGGGCCTGAACGCCGCCGTCAGCCTCCGTGCCATCCAAGGGACGGGTACGACACCACAAAAAATCTCCTTACAGGAAATCCGGCAAGCGATTGCCGACTACCTGAAAGGAGATGCTTCCGTGAGAATCACTGACATCATGCAGAAAATCAGCGATTACTTGCGATAGTTTTCACGGTTCATTTAGATACGCCTGCATATTCTTCTTCTCGCTACTGGAAAAGGCTGGCAGAATGAAGTCGTCGATGCGCCACTCGCCCTCCTCTTTCACCAAGGGGAGGGTGACTCTTTCTGAGGAACCGCAGTTTGTGATGGTAATGTAGCACGTGGCACGGCTTCTGCTTTCCACCTGCACGGAGTCAATTCGCATGGCGAGGTCTTTGTCCCAGTCCTGTCCCATAATCCAGTGGTCGCTGTCGAAGAAGCCGATGTCTTCCTGCAGGCTGTCTTTCTCCAGAATCTGCTCATACAGCTTCATATAGGAGGCAGACAGGTAGCCGCAGGTATCTGCATAGAAAGGCAGGTCGGTAGCAAGGTACTGACCGAAAATGTGGTCGTAGATGGCCGTGATGCGTTTCCTTACGTCTGCTTCCACCTCTGAGTCCACCGTTTCTTCTCTTATTGAAGGATTATCCACCACTTCTTCCTTTGCCAACGTGTCATTGTCAACGTGGCGGTTTGGGGTATTGTTGCCACAGGCCATCAGCAAAAGTGCGGATAGCAGGTACCATCTGAAATGTGAGGCTTTTCTCATATCGCTTGTGTGAGTCTTTCCATCAAGTCCTTTGTCCAGTCTTCGTTGTTTTGGGGACAGAGCGTCTGGATGCCCATCTGCTCCGCTGCCTGGCAGTTGGCCGGACTGTCGTCGATGAACAGGGTCTCTGAGGGCAGTGCCTGTTCACCGCTCAACATTTTTTCAAATATCCTGCGGTCGGGCTTCATCACGCCGCATTCGTAGCTGAGGTAGAGTGCGTCGAAGTAATGGTCGATACCGTGTCCCTCGCCGTCGAAGTCCGTACTCTGTGCCCACTGCATCATGAAGGGGTTGGTGTTTGACAGGAGGCAAACGCGGTAGCCTTTCTTTCGCAGGGTCCGTAGAGCCAATAGGTTTTGTTTGGGAACGGCCAGCACATAGCCATGCCAGGCATGGTAGCAATCCTCCTGTGTGAGTTCTTTGCCCACAAGTTTGCTCAGTTCGTCCCTGAAAGTCTCGGTAGAGATTTTCCCTTCTTCCAACAGACCAAAGATGCCCGTCTGGTGGAATACGTCTAAATGCTTACGGGCATCCTTCAGGCCAATCTTCTCGAACTGCTGGACGGCCTGCTCATAACTGAGGTGGATAACGACTCCACCCAAGTCGAAGGCGATGGTTTTGAACATTTTCATGAGTCAATCAGTGATTGCGGAAATTCCATTTTGAGTTGTCGCTGCTAAAGTCGTACTCGGCAAGGGTAGGGGTACTGTCGGCGGCTGAATAGAGGCAAAGCCGGGTGTTGACGCTGTCGCTACCAGGAATGCGCTTGGGCAGGAGACGGAAGGTGCCGTCGGTAAGTTGCTCAATGCGCCACAGCTGTTCGTCGGCCCCTGTAAAGGTTGGGGCGGTGGTCAGTTCCTTGTTGGCAGTGGCGGCCAGGGCGCGATCGGTGCCTTCGATGAGGATTTTGAAATAGGGGTTGCTGAGGTAGCCGCCTGCTTCGGGTACGGGTACGACCGTCCAACGCTGGTGGGGACGGAACATGTAGTCGCCGCAACGCAGGGCAATTTCTCCGGTGGGCCATGTGCCGATGACTTCCTGTAGGGGCTGGTTGGGAATGGACTTCAGCGGTTTCGACAAATCCATCTGCCAGAAGCGTTCGCGCTCTTGCTGCATACGGACGAAATCGACGGCCAGTTCCAAGGCATAGCCTCGACGCTCGGACTCAATTTCAAAGGTGCCGCCCTTGAAGGATTCTCCAGCCACGGGCCAATCGTTTTTCCAGAGTAACGGACGGATGCCGAGCACGGAGCGGCCACTGCGCTCAAAGTCTGCCTCATAATGGCACGACATGATTTCCACGCCCTCGTCGATGATGGTGCGTCCGAAGTGGCCGGGGCCGCAGACACGGTCGCCGGCGGCAATGACCATGCGTCCGCCGCCGTGGAACATGTCACGTCCCACGTTGTCGAGATAGGGCCCGGTTACTGAGCGGGAACGCCCCACGACGATGTTGTAGGTAGAGTTCACGCCGTCGCAACAGGTACCGTGGGTGCCCAGCAAGTAATACCAGCCGTTGCGGTAGATGAGGTCGGTGGCTTCACAGTCGATGGCGATGTCTTTCTCCTTGTTGCCTTTCTTGCGGAAACCCGTCTTGGGGTCGAGTTCGATGAGGCGGATGGTGCCGAAATAGGTGCCGTAGCTGACCCAAAGGCGCCCCGTGGTGGGGTCGAGTAGCATACCAGGGTCGATGGCGTCCTGGTCTTCCATGCCGTCACTGGCGCAGACTTCTACGGCCTCCGTGAATTTGAAGTCGGGCGATTTGGGGTCGAGGGTCTTGTTCCACATGGTCAGGATGCGGCCATTGTGTCCGCCACCCAGTCCTCCGCCCGTGGCTCCATATATAATAAGGTAGCGGTCACCGATTTTCAGCACGTCGGGAGCCGCACCGCCGCCGGGACGCTCCGCACCACTGTGCCACGACCAGCCGTCGTCGCTGATAAGGCCGCCTCCGCCTGTGCCGAAGGTATAATACTTACCGTCGCACTCGGCAATGGTCGAGGGGTCGTGGATGTAGGGTGTGCCGGTTTGGGCCGAAAGATCCAATGTGTAGGTGTAACTATATAATAATAGAAGAAGAATATGCTTTTTCATGGCTATTGAATCGTATAATTGGTTACAGGATTTCCTTTTTCGTCAACAAAGCGGACGCAGAAGTCGCTCAGACCGGGGCCGTTGATGACGGCACAGCGCAACACGTTGCGGCCTTTTTGAAGGGTGAGACGCGGAGATACGCCGTCGTCCTCCACCATGCGGCGGTCACCTTCGAGCAACAGGACCTTCTCGCCGTTGAGCCACCACTGGGAGGCACCATTCGAGCCGACGGCCAGACGGACATTGGGCATGTCCTCCGGGCAATCGATGACGGTCACGGCCCAGAACAACGAGCCATAAGTCTGTTGCCCGTATTTCTCGGCAAAGCGGAAGAGCTTGACGTTATAGTTCTCACTGTCCAAGGCATGCCATTTCAGCGTCTGACTTCCCACTTTCGTCTTCTGTCCCTCCTTGGGCAGCAAAGTGAGTTGGTCTTTGAAGTAAGTCTTTGAGAAAGCTTCGCCGAGCCAAGTGTTGGTGAAGACAACGTTGGAGCGGATGTCCTGCTTGATGGGCTCCAGTAGCATCCAGCGGCGGATGAAGCCCAGTGCGTCGGGACGCATCGGCGAGGCGCCAGCCGGAACGACCGTGAAATACTTGGGGCGATTCTTGAACTGTACCCAGTCGATGCAGATGCCTTCGCCTTCACAGGTGACGACGAGGTTGGTGATTCCCTTCGGCGTATATTCCAATGGTGCGGTCAATGTGAGCCACTGTTCACTCATGTCGCGGCGGAAGGGGCCGTTCTCGCTTTTCACCGTCATGGTTACCTTGGCGATGACCTTTCCTTTGGCACTCTTTTCCCGTACAAAGAATTCCGTGTTGGCGTTGGCCTTGGCACAAACGACCAAGTAGCCATCGGTGATGGTGCTGAAATCCACGTCGTTGTACTGAATCCAGCTACCTTTCCGGGGAAGCGATGCCTGATAGCTTCGGAACGTGTTGACCGTATCTATCAGTTGTGTGGTGATATCAGTCGAGGCTACGCTATAGCGGTCAATCTCAATCTTCTCCGTCGCCTTGTTCACACCCACGCCGCGCATTGTGGGCTTCACTTCCCGGATGGTGCCGTCGGCGTTGAATGTCACCCGTTCGATGCAGACAGAGCGGCGTTTGTCGTCCCGTGGCGAGAAGTCGTTGTGGTGGTAGAAGAGGTACCACTCTCCCTTGAATTCTACCAGGCTGTGGTGGTTCGTCCAGCATCCGTTGCTGTGTTCGGCCATGATGATGCCCTTGAAGTCCCAAGGGCCCAGTGGCGATTTTGACATGGCGTAGGCCAGCGTCTCGGTGGGGTTCTTTCCGTTGCTGGTGTCGCCACGAACCCACGGGAAGGTGAGGTAATACCAATCGCCACGGCGGAAGACGAAGGGGCCTTCCTTGAAACCGTCGGGCAGACCTTCCATCTGTTGTCCGCCCACGAGCATCGGCGGCATATCCGGCTGTCCCTCACGACGTGGCATTTTTACCTCTTGCAGTCTTCCTTCCAGTTCCTTCATGTTGTCCTTCAGCCGGGCACCGCGAATACCCATGCCACTCCAGTAGATGTAGGCTTTTCCGTCGTTGTCAATCAGTACGCAGGGGTCAATGCCCGATACGCCCTTGATGGCCTCCGCTTCCGGCGTGAAAGGGCCTTCGGGATGGTCTGCCGTGGCCACGCCGATGGCGAAGCCGCGTCCCGACTTCGGTGCGTTGGGGTAGTAGAAATAGTACTTTCCGTTTTTCTCCACACAGTCTGGTGCCCACATGGAATAGCCGTCAGCCTTTCCCCAAGGCACTTGCTCCTGCGAGAGAATCATGCCGTGGTCAGTCCACTCGGTGAGGTTTTCCGACGAGAAAACGTGGTAGTCCGCCATGCAGAACCAATCCTGCCGCTGTCCTTCCGGCGGAACAATGTCGTGGGAAGGGTAGAGATACACCTTATTATTAAATACACGAGCCGTCGGGTCGGCGGTGAACTGGTCGCGGATAATAGGGTTCTGTGCCGTGGCTACAGTCGTAGTCAGGCACAGAACAATATTGAATAAGGGAGTTTTTCTCATTTTTCGGTTTATTTAAACTGCCACCAGTCAAGGCGCACGTCGCCCTGTGTCTGGCTGAAACAGATGTACAGGTCGTGAACGCCAGTGGCTTGTTTTACTTTTGCTGTGAAGGCGCGGTACTTCTCAACGTTTCCGGTACTCTTCACGGTCATGGTGCCAATCACCGGGCCGTCGGTGCTGTCGAGGTGCAGGGTGACGGTGGCCGTGCCTGTAGCGGCGGCAGTCAACGCAAACTGCTTGGCACCTTTCTCTCCGAAATCGACGCCTCGCAGACGGATGTATTCACCGTCGTTCAAATCGAAGACGTACATGTTGCGGCGTCCCGTGGAGGCTGGCATGTCCTTCACCACGCCCGTGTTCTCGATGCCCATCTTGGCAGACATGAGCCCAAAGCCCCATGCCATGGTCTCAGCCTCGACACGCTGGTAGGGATTCAGCCAGTGCAGCTGCTTCATGGGCTGTTGGTCAAGCCAATAGGGAACCTCCTGAATAGTTCCGTCGGCGTTGTAGGTGATTTCTGTAGCTGACACACTGCGGCGCTCATGGTGGGTGAATGTCTCCAGGTGCATCAGGTCATAGTTCTGGCCAAATACGTATGAGTGTCCCTTGTAGTCGCAAATGCCGGGATGGTTGCCACGGTCGCGGGGCGTGGGGCGCATGATGTAGCCCTTAGCCTCCCAGGGGCCTTCCGGCGAGTCGCTCATGGCATAGCCCAATGCCTCGGGACAGCAGGTCGAGGCGTAGGCCAGGTAGTAGTGTCCGTTGCGCTTGTAGAGCCAGGGGCCTTCCTGATAGTGTTCAATGTGTGGCAGTTTCGTCACCGGGCTCGTCACCGAGGTCATGTCTTCTCCTAGTTTTGCCCAGAAAGTGTGCGGATTGCCCCAGTACATGTAAGCCTGTCCGTTGTCGTCGGTATAGACCGTGGGGTCAATGTCGAACCAGTTGCTCTTGTCCCATACCAGTGGCTTGCCGAGTGGGTCTTTGAAGGGGCCGTAGGGCGAGTCGCTGACCAGTACGCCGATGCCGTGTCCGTGCAAGGGGGCATAGAGATAGTACTTTCCGTTCCGCTCCACGGTCTGGATGGCCCATGCACCATTCTCACGGCTGCGCCACTCAAAGTCTTTCAGCGAGGCCACGGCACCGTGCTCCGTCCAGTTCACCATGTCGGTGGTGCTCCACAGCAGCCAGTCGTACATGAAGAAACCAGCCGACGAACGTTCGTTGGCGTCGGGGATGTCCTCTGGCGAAGCATCGTGCGAAGTATATAGGAATAAGGTGTCGCCCACCACCAGCGGTGAGGGGTCGGCAGTGAATTTTGTCTGGAAGAGTGGCATGTTCACCTGCTCCAGTCCGCGCATTTCCCACCAGTCGAAGTTGAAGAGCTTGGGTCCCTTGCGGCCTGTAAACACAAAGTACAGGTCGTGGCTGCCTGTGGTGAAGGCTGTCAGGTCGATGGTCAGCGTCTGCCACTTTTCCCAGCCTCCCGTGCCGGGAACCTCCATGCGGCCCAGCATCTTGCCCTGAAGGCTGTCGATGCGCACCTCAATCTGTCCGCCGCGCAGACCGCTGGCCACGCGGGCTGAGAAGGTGCGGGGAATCTTGTTGCCGAAATCCACGTTCTGCAACTTGATGAAGTCGCCATTGTGAATCTCTGTCACATACACGCCGATTTCGTCGTTCTGGTCCGTCTTCACGCCCCGGCTGAAGGCCATCGTCTCTGCCTCCACCTTGCGGTAGGGGTTGAATGCCCCGATGGGCTTCACGCCCTCGTCGGTGGGCAGAATCGTTGGGAACGATCCGTCGGCATTGTACTTGAACTCCTCCACGGCCACGCTGCGACCAAAACCGCCGCCATTGGGCAATTTGCCCGTATGGTAGAAGAAGTAGGAATGACCCTTGTAGTCGGCCACGCCGCAATGGTTGGTGAACGATTTGGTGTCGCTCAACGGCATAATCTCGCCTGCATACTTCCAGGGGCCTGTGGGCGAAGGTGCCGTGCTGTAGGAGATATGCTCCGGCACACCGCCGGCGGCATACAGCAGCTGATACGTGCCGTTGCGCTTCGACAGCCAGGGGCCTTCCACGTAAGAGTCCTTGTATTTCTTGTTCTTGTCACGCTTGCTCATGATGGGGCCGCCAAATGCCTCCTCCGTCATGTCGAGCCGTCCCAGTTCACCACTGTATGAAATCATGTCGCGGTTCAGCTTCAGGTAGTAGCACTGCGGATTGCCCCACATCAGCCACGCCTGTCCGTCGTCGTCAATCAGCACCGTCGGGTCGATGTGATCCCATGAGCCGTTCTCAAACAACGGTTTGCCAATGGCGTCGCGGAAGGGCCCCGTCGGGCTGTCAGCCACGGCCACGCCGATGGCCATGCCGTTTGACAGCATGGAGTGGGCACAGATGTACCAGAAAAATTTTCCGTCGCGCTCCACACACTGGCTGGCCCATGCGCGGTCGTCCGCCCACGAGAAGCTTTCCAGGGCGAGTGGCGTACCGTGGTCAAGCCAGTTCACCATGTCTTGGGTTGAATACACGCGCCAGTCCTGCATCCAGAAGAAATCGGCGCCATCCTCATCGTGACCCGTATAGACGTACATCGTACCGTCGTGAACCATGGGTGCCGGGTCGCTCGTACACCATGTCTGCACAAATGGGTTTTGTGCCATGCTGCCCATGGCTATCGTCAGGGCAGCGGAGAGTATCATTGTTTTTTTCATCATCATGGCTGCAAAATTACGAAAAATCCGAGAAACCAACCTTCTGTCATGTCTCTCGGATTTTTTCTCATGTTTCATCCTGTTTATCGGGTGTATCTCAGCGTCCCCTTCGGGGCTTTCAGCAATGGTAATAAAAAAGAAGAAATTGACGGTGGCTACAGCTCTTCCGTCAATTTCTTCTTTTTCTTTGAGTCGGGATGAGGCGACTCGAACGCCCGACCCCTACGTCCCGAACGTAGTGCGCTACCAACTGCGCTACATCCCGATCTCTTTTCCTGCTTTTCAGCATTTACGATGTACGTTCGCGGCGGGATGCTCCCCGATGTCGCATCGTACATCGTAAAAGTGTTTTTGTCGGGATGACCAGACTCGAACTGGCGACCACACGCCCCCCAGACGTGTACGCTAACCAACTGCGCTACATCCCGAACTTTGCCTCTGTAGCTGAAAGCGGGTGCAAAGTTCACTATTTTTTTTGAGACATGCAAACATTTCGCAGACTATTTGCAAAAAAAAAGAGTTTTGCAGACCGTAAAGTCACGCAGAACTCTATCGGAGATCACGCAGAACTCTTCTCGACTTCACGCAGAACTGTATTCGTTTGTAGAGTTCTTCTTCATCGCGGCTTCAGTTCGCCGTGAAATCCACTTCAGCGTTTGTTGAATGTAAGGCGTTCAGTGTAAAATGGTTAATGGAAAATGAATAAATGGTGAATGATTTGGTGTTTTGCCTGCTTATGCGTACCTTCGCAGGCAAAAATCAAAGCATTGCAAGAATATGACTTACGAAGAAGCAAAGGAAATGGCCCTGAGTATGCCGGAGGTGGCTACACGGGGGCCGCAGTATGTGGAAGAGTTTGTACAGGGTTTCCTGGAGGCCATGAACAGCGGGGAACCGCTTGATGGCAGAAAAGCGGAGGCTTGACCCATGGGGCAGGAACGTAACGAGCCGCTCACCCTTGCGGAGGCGCAACGCAGGGTGGATGAGTGGATAAGGACGTATGGGGTGCGCTACTTCTCGGAACTGACGAACATGGCCGTGCTCACCGAAGAGGTGGGCGAGTTGGCCCGTGTGATGTCGCGGAAGTATGGTGACCAGTCGTTCAAGGCGGGCGAGTCGCAAGACCCTGCCGACGAGATGGCCGACGTGCTGTGGGTACTGCTCTGCTTGGCCAACCAGACGGGCGTTGACCTGACGGACGCCTTCCATAGGAATTTAGAAAAGAAAACGCTGCGCGACAAGGAACGGCATCGGAACAACCCGAAGCTGTTTACGGCTTAGTTAGTCATCTACCGTTGTTTTTCCCATTTCCAACACTTCGCGGGCGCGTTGCAGGTCGTCTTCATAGACGAGGACATCCACGCCGCTGAAACCGGAAATGACGTTGAAGTAGAGGTTGCTCATGTTTTCGTTGTGCAGCACGGAGGTGATGCCTTCGGCTTGGAGAGCCCCTTGCAGGATGTGGGCCTCGTAGCTGTTGTTGCAGGTGGTAAGTCTTACGATTTTGTCCATGGAACGGAGGAATATTGTCCCTTTCCCCAGGCCCCAAAAGGGGAAATGAGGGGAAAGGTTATGAGGATTTAACTTATAATTTCTAACTTTTAATTTTTACCTTTAAACGTCTAAAAGGCGTGTTCGTCAATCTTTTTCTGGATGTCTCGGGTACGGCGTGTGCGGGGTGATTCGTGCTCGTCGGTGTAATAGCCTTTTTGTGCCGAGGTTCCATCCACGGCCTGCTTGATGCCTCTGTTTGAACGGGCCTGTTCGTTCCAAAGGTCCTCGTAGTCGCGCACGTAGTCGGCACTGGGGACAATGTTGGTGTCGAATTCGAGGACGATGGCTGTGGTGTCGGCAAAATTGCCGTAGCAGTAGATGTAGTGGTGGACGTAGCCCGTGTTCTTGATGGTGTTGAAGGTGAGGTTGAGCGTGGCCTTCTTGTGGGGCAGGATGGTGATGGGCAGCGTTTCGCGGGGAACGATGCACCCACAGCTGGTCTGCACCTCCTGAATGAAGATGGGGTTGTCGGTGGTGTCCTCCATTTCGTAGGAGATGATAAGCGGCTCGCCTTGCACGACGGGGTAGTAGTGGCGGATGGGGTCGTTCACTACCAGGCCGCCGGGCTCCAGCCGCTTTTCGCAGGCCGTGAGGAGGAGAAGGAGGAACGTGAGAAGTGTGAATCTATTCATGTGTCATTGGTTTGCCGTTATTTGAAACCCTCTATTTCTTCGATGCCAAAGCCACGGACGGAGTCATTTTCGCGGAGAAGACGAACCTCACAGCTGGCAGGAAGGGAGGCGGGCAGGGTGAACTCGACAAAGGCGTGGCCTTCGGCATTCGCCAAGGGATGGGGAACGGCACGTGCCACCTCGCGTCCGTTGACCGTGAGGGTGACCGCACTGGGGAAGTCGAGGCGGAAAAGGGAATTGCGGGTGAGGCAAACGCGAAGGGTGCGCATTCCGGGTGGGCAGGGCACGGAGAGGGTGATGCCGTTGCCGTAGGAGGAGATGACGTGTCCACAGTGGTAGTTGGAGGGCAGGGCCAGCAGGCCGTCGGTGAGGGGCATGAGGTTGGTATATTCCTCGTCGAGCGGGGTGAGTGCCTTGACGAGCTGTCCGCGCAACAGGTTTTCGTTGTCCGTCTTCTCCGCATGTCTCAGCATGAACTCGTAGTCGTTGATGTAGGATTGCAGGGTCCAGCAGGCTTCGCTGTAAATCTTGATGTTGTCGGCAATGCAGTCAGCGAGGCGTTTGAGCATGGGACGTGCCTGCGAGGTGTCTCCGTGGTGGCGCATGATTTCAAGGCGGGTGTATGCCAAGGCGTTGCAGAGTAGCTTTACTTTTTTGTGCTCGGCTCCCGTGGTTTGGGGTAGGAGCTCGATGAGTCCGTCGTGGAAGGTGATAAATTCGTTTTCAGGCAGGTAGGAGTTGAGCACGTCAGCGATGCCGCCATAGATGGGTATAATTTGCTGCTGCGTGAATATCTTGATTTCTTGTTTAAGGATGAAGTTGGCGATGAGTTTCCCGGTGACGGGGTAATGCTCCGTGCAGTAGTCGTTGAGCAGGTTCATCCAGTTTTCTTTTGGATTGCGGCAGAGGGCGGCGTAGAGATTCGTCTTGATGTCGCTGAACGTGCTGTAGTCGTAGCTGCTGCCGTTGAGGAAAATTCCCTTGGCACCCGCGTCGGCATATAGGCTCAGGCGGTTTTGCATGATGGTGAACAGGGGACAGGGGGTGAAATAGTCGTCGAAGTTGTTGATGTAGTCCCAGACATAGACGTGGCTGGACTTTTCGCTCCATTTCTGAAGGATTTCGACGAAGTTTTTCTCCCGCTCGCTGTAGGTGAAGCCCAGGTAGTAGTCTATGGCGCTGACCAGTACGCCACCGTTCTGGGGCAGGGGCTTCTCGGGAATGCTTCGGGTCGTGGAGTAGTAGGAGGTGAAGAAATAGTGGTCGGGGAAACGGTCGCACAGGCGTTCAATCATGTAGCATACCGACGGGGAGGCATCCTTGGCCGTGTTGCCCATGCGGACGCAGGTGGCACACTGGCAGACAATCCCGTTGTCGTTGGGGAGAATGGCAAAGCGGGTGCCGCCGTCCTCGCCGTAGTTGTCGATGACGTATTGCTCGATGCTGCGGTAAAGTTCCTCGGACGTGAAGCAGAATTGCTTGTCGGTGCGGGCTTTTCCCGTAGAGGCATAGATGTGCTTGGAGACTTTTCCTGTGATGGCGACAGAAAGGTTGTGGCCCCAGATGCCCCAGTCGTTCTCCACATTGTCCAGACTCAGGTGCTCCGCCTCTCCGTTCAGGTTTTCAGGGAGGTGGATGTCGCAGTATTCAAATGTGCCGTTGCCCGTGGTGCCTCCTGATAGGCCACAGGCAGTGATGAGGGGCAAGAACGTGACGAAAAGTAGTTGATGAATCATTTTTGTATGTTTTTCTGTTTTTGATAACATGGTCGTCGAAAGTTTGAAGTATAAGATGCTTTTCCTATAATAAATAATGTGTCAGAAGGCTACGTGGAGTTGCAGCGTCAGACTGTAGATGTTTCGGTAGTTGTCGGTAAGTTGTTCGGTCTCACTGAGGCGGACGGGCTCATAGCAGGTGTTCCAACTGCCTGTCAAGCCCAGATAGAAGTTGTCGGTCAGCATGTATTGCAGGTCGAAACCAATCATGGTGTTGAGGTGGGAGACGTTGCGCAGGGCGGTCTGCTCAAAGAAGGTCAGTTCGGGGAAGGAACCGAATCCGCAAATGAGAGACACGGAGGAAATGTTGTCGTCGTTGATGAACAGTTTCCCTTTCAGTCCCACGTTGTAGTAAAGGCTGGTTTTCAGCCAAGAGAGGTCGGTTGAGAGCGTCGCCTTGATGCGTTCCCACGATTTCTCCACGGAAGGCGTGAGGATGAAAAGGTTGTATTTGTTCTGGTTGGCAATGGCGTTGGGGCCAATGTAGAGATAGGTCTTGGGGGTGCGGCGGTAACCGAAGCGCAACGAGGGAGTCCATCCACGGTTCATGGAATAGCTGACGGCAATGTTCGCACCGATTTTGTTGAAAAACTTGGTGGACCATGCGGCATTGATCAGGCCACTCCAGCGATGATTGAAGGTGTGTTCCCACTGGCCCATGAGCTGGATGCCCGTGCCGCCCGCTTCGCTCTCGTCCTCAATGTGGTAGCCGTCGATGCCTTTGTAGCTGACTTCTCCCGTGTAGGTGTTCTTTTTCCCTATCCGACTGTATGCGACGGAGGCGATGGAATAGAGGTGGGCCGTAGTGGCTAACTCTTTGTTGCGGTTGTCGTAGATGGCATGGGTGTAGCTGGCGTCGATGTGGTTCTTGAAACTCTTGTAATGCAGCCAGCGTACATGTTGGTAGAACTCCAACTGTTCAGCGTTGTTGGGCACATAATTCTGCTTCTGATAGGTGTAGGCCTGGGCAAAGTCTTTCAGCTGCTCATAGATGCGCCCCCTCGTGTAGAGCAGTTCCTTGTTGTTGGCATCGAAGACCAACGCCGAATCGACCACGGCCAAGGCAGCTTCGTACATGCGGTTTTTCAGGAGAAGGTTGGCATACTCTTCGCTGATGCCTGAGCGGGCGGCAATCAGCATCGGGTTGGCATAGCCCTGTTCGTCAATGCGCGGATAGACCAGTGCAATGGCTTCTTCTTCTTTTCCCTGCCGTTGCAGGGCGATGGCCTGCTTGACGATGAAGTAGGGAACGTCGGGATAGTTCTTGTAACCCAACTGTGCGTATTTCAGGAAGTCCTGCTCCTTTTTCAGCGTCTCGCTCATGTTGATGCAGCAGCGCAAGGTCACCTCGCTGTTGGGGATGAGTCGAAGGAGCGACTGCGCTTCCTTGAAGGCAGTTTGGTAGTCTTCCTCTTCAATCAGATAGCGCAGGCGGTTTGCCACAATCTCTTCGTATGCAGAGGCGTAACGCGGCTGATTCTTTGGGTCGATAGCCACGGCACGGCGGTATTGCGACCGTGCTTCCGCGTATTTTCCCGTATGGCCCAGGCAGGCAATCAGCTTGGACATGGTTGCCGGCCACACCTCGCTGTCGATGAGCAGCAGGTCGAGCGCATGTTGCAGGTGGGTGCTGGCATCCTGCCACTGCATCACGGAGATGTCCCTGTTTGCCATGTTAATCAGTTGCAGGGCATAGTCGTCTATGATTTCCTCGTCGTCGGGATTGGTTTCGTACAGTTCCTGAAGCAGTTTCCATGCAGCCTGCTCATTCCCAGTGCGTTTTTCCAGTGCATACAGCTTGCTAAGCAGATTGGCCGTGCGACCGTTGAGCCGCATCGACTCGTTCAGGTAGAAACGTGCGTCGTCATAGTACCCTCTTGTCAGGGAGGTGTTCAGCAGGTACGTCAGTGCGTCCTTGTCATGCGTCTGGGCATAGAGTCGTGCGTGTTGGTCGTAGGGGTCGTTCAGGCGGGAAGCGTCGGCTGCGGCCTGCATGGCATATTTATAGGTCTTGGAGCCCGTTCCGTTCCGCTTGGCATAGGCAATGGCCTCCGTGAAGCGTTCCATCTCTATCAACATGCCTGTTTTTTTGTCGATGAGGGTCTGGTTGTGGGGAAAGTGGCCGAGTGCCCGGTCGATGACGGCCAGTGCCCGCTCCCGTTCTCCCATTTGCTGATAGAGGCCGATGAGTTCGAGGTAGTACTCAAAGTTCCCCGGCTCACTGTCAATCCATTGTTCCAACTGCTCGGCAGCGTCCCGGTAGCGGTTTTTCTGAACGAGTTGGTTGAAGTTCTGGTGATTGCGTCGGTGATTCTCTGCCTGTACGACCGAGTCGTTCGGATAGATGCGGGCCAGACGCTCCAAGGCGGCATCGGCTTCCACCTGGTCGCCCAGTTTGCGGTAGAGGCCGATTTTCCGTCGCCAAAGGTCACGGTCGTAAGGCTGGAACTCCAGCAGCTCGTTGATGTAGCAGATGGCACTGGAGTAGTGTTTTGTGTTGTCTTCCACATCCACCAGCAGGCGTTTTGCCTTGAAGTGATGGTCTTGTACCTGAACGGCACGTACCAGGTTGTAACGGGCCTGATTGTAATGTCCTGTCACGTAGTAGAACTGTCCGTTCATGTAGCGCAAGTCCGGGTCGTCGGGATAGAGGGCCAGTCCGTCATCAATCTCACGTTTAGCCTGTGTCCAGGCCTGCGACTGGATGTAGCCTTCCGCATGTGACACGTAGTAGCGCGACGTGTGGTATTCCTGCGCAGACAATGCCACGGGCATGAGCCATGCGCAGAGTAACAGGATGAGTATGTCAGTTCGTCGTTTTTCCATTTTCAGCGGGTTTTTCAGTCTGTTGTTTTTTCTTCACGCCACGTCGGGCAATGGGCTTCCATACGGAACCCGTGTTGAACAGGAACTGGCTGTAGCCTATCACCGAGCAATAGGTAATGATGGGGTGATAGACGAAGGGCTCAACCAATGCCCCCAGGGCCAATCGCAGGTAGTTGCGTTTGGTGCCATGCCAATTGACGGCCTGTGCGCTGTAGTCGAAGTAGAGCACACAGACGGCCATGAAGATGGCAAACGTGTAAATCATCAGGAAGATAATCCATGCCGTGTCCCAACTGATGCCGCCAGCGAAGAACAGCCATACCATAAAGAGGAAACCGTTGGCCTCAATTACCGGGGCAATGAACTCGAACATAAAGATATAGGGGAGTGTGTAGGCTCCAATCGGCCCGTAATGCGGATTGAAGAAGAGCTTCCGGTGGTGGGAAACAATCTCAAACAAACCACGGGCCCAGCGGGTACGTTGGCGGTAGAGCGGTTTCAGGTCGCTTGGTCCCTCTGTCCAGCAACACACCTTCGGCACCTGGGCCACACGGAAGTCCTGTCCGCTGTTTTTCATGTACGTCACCATTCGCAACAGCATATCCACGTCCTCTGCCATACTCGTTTGGTCGTAGCCGCCCGACTTTACCACGACGTCGGTGTCGAACAGGCCGAAACCTCCCGAAATGTTGGGCAGGGCATTGATGGTGGACCAGCCTAACTTACCAATCAGGAACGAGCGCATATACTCCAGCTGCTGGAACAACGGGATGGGGCGCAGCGAAACCGCAGCCTCTGCCACACGCCCGTCTTCCACCGTACAGCCGTTGCTCATCAACATCGTGGCACTCACGCCAATCATTGGCACGGGGCTCGTCACGACCAGCCACATCATGCGGTAGAGCGCCATCGGCTCAACGATACAGTCCACGTCGGTACACACAAAGTACTTGTGGCTGCACACGTTGATGCCCGCATTCGAACCGTCACTCTTTCGTCCGCCGTGCTCCTTATCGACCACCACCAGCTTGCTGTAGCGTTCGTCCGTCGATTTCAGCACCCGCTTGATGGGCTTCGAGGGCACCTTCATGGCCACGTCGTAGGGAATCTCCACCAGGTTGAAGTTCTCGATGAGCAGTTCCATCGTGCGGTCGGTACTGGCATCGTTCACAATGACAATCTCATAGTTCGGATAATCTATCTGCATCAGCGAGTGTACGTTATCGATGATGGTCACCTCCTCATTGAATGCCGGCGCAATGATGGATACACCCGGCGTCAGCGGCGAGCCTTGCAGGGCGTATTTGATGGAGGAGTCATCTGGCATGTCGATTTTCAAGTGCCGCTGTGCCCGGTAGCTTTGCACCACCAGGAACAGGTAGCTCAACAAAATCAGCATTGTGTAGCCGAAAACGATATAGCTGAATATGTAATAGATGGTTAGCCACATAGTGGGGCTGAGAATAAGTTCCTTTTAACTTTTAATTTTTAACTTTTAACTTAATAAGACAGGTTATACACCGTCTCGATGGACGGGTGGTATGCCTGCTCCTTGTCGAGCCTGATTTTCTCAAGCGTAATCGGGTTGTGGAAGAAAGCGAAGTACTTCTTCTCACTCTCCGTCGCCTCCGCCTCCGTCTTGTGGAAGAGGGCACGGCCTTCCTCGCCATAGTTGTACATGCAGCGCAGAGCTTCGAACCGCACGTGCGGATTCACCGTGTTGTGGAAACCGTCGCTCATCAGGTCCAGTTGCTTGCCGGTCGCCATGCGGGTCACGGCGTGCAGGATGGCGACCTTTGTGTCGTCGGGTTGCATCAGGAAGGTATCGACCAGCAGCTGTTCCCCATCCACATAGTGCAGGTAGCCCCACGTGCGTGAGATTTCCTCAATCAGCTTCTTATGCTTGCTTTCCTGGAAAAGGTTCCTCAGCTGGTCGCAGTTTTCATCCTGATTGAACCGCCGCATCAGGCGCACGAACACACACTGCGTGGCGGGGTTCTTTTGCATATACGCCCAGCGGGCCAGGTTGGGCAGGCGCAGTCCGCGTGAGCGGCGACGCTGCAAGGCGTAGGCCAATTCTATCTCGTCATATACACAGCAAGTCTTGTCAAAGAATTCACTCTCAAAATAATCCATGTCGCTGTCCGAACTGTTCGACACCGAGGAGTACATGGCCAGTCGGCGCACGGTAATCCATTTTGAGTTTATCAGTTTGTTGATGACCCATAGACTGATGGGCAGTTTGAACACACGGATGGCGTTCATCGCATGTACCTTGTAGTGCATTCCGGCGGTGCTCACCTCGTTCTCCAAAAAGGACGGGATGGAGAAGATTTCCAAGATGTGTGCCAGGTTCTCGTGCCTTCCCTTCACGTTGGTGTAGGTAAAACGTAGGTCGCGCAGCAGTTTGGCAAACAGCCGCTTCTCTTTTGTGCTTTTCAATAGAACCTTGTGCTGTGCCAGGTCTTCCTCAATGCCCAGTTTCTTAATGACTTCCTGACGTGTCATCTTCGGCGAGGATTCTGCCGACAAGCAGTACGAAATGCCCTCCGCAAACCGCTCGTTCAGGTGGTGCCATATCTGCTCCTTCTTCTTCCTAAAATGTGCTTTCAGCAAAAGGGCCATGCTCACTACAAAGATGGCCATGAACATCGCAGTGGTGAAGAAGGCCGATACTTGCACGACGAAGGGATAGTCGGCAAACAACTGGATGAAATACAGCCAATAGTAGCTAATGTACGTTGAGAATAGTTCGTAATAATATGTGAGCCAAAAGATGGAATCCATGAGTCATTGTCGGAAAAGGATGATGCACATCAATCCTTTTATAACACAAAAGTACGACAATTTCCTTTCGTTTTCCAAATTTTAGGCTGTTTTATCGGTCTGTACGGTGTTTTTTTAACAATCACCTCTTTAAAAAACGATTTTATATTTTCCCGACACGGTAATTCGGGATTTTTATATAACTTTGCCTCAGCTTTTGGAAGTGGATGCCTTTGCGCATTGGCAAATTACACATGACGAAAATGAAACATTTATTCAGCATGACCCTCCTGCTTTTGTGGGCCGTAGGCGGTTGGGCACAGAACAAGTACGACAATCCCGACACCATCGTGGTGGCTCGCGACGGCACCGGCGAGTTTCGCAACGTGGCCGAGGCCATCGAGGTCTGCCGGGCCTTTATGGACTATCACAAGGTCATCTACGTGAAAAACGGGACGTACAAGGAGAAGCTGGTCCTGCCCCAGTGGCTGCAAAACATTGAGATTTGCGGCGAGAGCGCGGAGCATACCATCATCACCTACGACGACCATGCCAACATCCTCTGGCCCGAGACGGGCAAGCCGATGGGCACCTTCCGCACCTATACGTTGAAGGTGGAGGGCAACGACATCACGTTCAGAAATATAACGATTGAGAACAATGCTGCCCGCCTGGGTCAGGCCGTGGCCCTCTTCACCGAGGGCGACCGCCTGCGCTTCGTGGGTTGCCGCCTTCTCGGGAATCAAGACACCGTCTATACGGGCACTGCCGGTTCCCGCCTCTATTTTAGCGACTGCCTCATCAGCGGAACGACCGATTTCATCTTCGGCCCCGCCACGGCCTGGTTCGAGAACTGCACCATCGAAAGCCGTGCCAACTCCTACATCACCGCCGCATCCACCCCTCAGAACCAGCCCTTTGGCTACGTCTTCAACCACTGCCGCCTCATTGCCCAGGCAGGCGTCACCAAGGTTTATCTGGGCCGTCCCTGGCGCGATTACGGCTACACCCTCTTCATGAACTGCGAACTGGGCGCCCACATCCGTCCCGAAGGTTGGCACCACTGGGAACAGCATCGTGAGCAGACCGCCCGCTATTCGGAGTACAATAACCACGGCCTCGGTGCCGACACCCAAAACCGTGTTGCCTGGAGCCGTCAACTGACCCGGAAAGAGGCCGAAAAAATCTCGCCCGCCGTTGTCTTCAAAACCGAAAACAGCTGGCTGCCCTATTGACAGCATCCATGAAAAAAGGCTTCCAGTTCCACCGTCTGACTTTGTTTTTTCTCGTGCTTCTGTAAGGTATTGCTTTTGTGAGCATAAAGTAGGAGGTAAACACCTTTGACGGGCGTTTACCTCCTACGCAGTTTTTTGTTGTTGCAGGGCTTATTCCTCGATGGGTTCTGGCTCTGCTTCAGCGGTATCTTTCTTTTTGGCCAGATAGTCTGGGAGGGCGAGTCCGGCCTGGTCGAAGAGTTCGTTGAGTGGAGGAACGGACTTCATCAAGCCACTCAGAAAGTTGGCTGTGGAGCCTTTTCCGTCGGCGGAGTTGCCACTGTCCCAAACGGTTACGTGGTCGATGTTGATGCCCTTGACGGCCTCGACCTGTGTCTTGACAAGGTCTGGCAGTTTTTCGAGCAAGAGGAGCATGTATGCCTTGGTGGCGTCGCCGCCTGCGGCCTGAACCATCTTGTCGTAACCTTGTGCCTGGCGGGAGAGGATTTCGAAGAGACCACGAGCCTCGGCTTCCATCTTGGCATAGACGGCGTCGGCCTCACCCTTTGCGTTGACACGGATTTTCTCTGCCTCTGCCTCTGCCTCGATGATTTTACGCTTCTTTTCAATCTCCTGACTGACAAGGACGTTGGCGGCCTGTGTGGCACGTTCGCGGTCGGCACGAGCCTCTTCGGCCAGTTTCTCAGCGGAGTAGGCCTCCTCCAGGGCTTTTGCCTGAGCGACCTTCTCGGCGGCTGTTGCCTTGCGCAATGCCTCGGCCTCACGCTCACGGCGCACGGCGTCGGAGTTGGCTATCTGTACCTTAGCCTCGTTCTCACCTTGTACGGCCTGTGCGTTGGCCTCTGCGGTACGGATACGGGTTTCACGGTTGGCCTCGGCCTTACCGATTTCACCGAATTTTTCCTGCTCTGCCACGCGCACCTTGGCTTCGTTGATGGCCTTGGCTGCGGCTTCCTGTCCGAGGGCCTCGATGTAGCCGGATTCGTCGTTGATGTCGGTTACGTTTACGTTGATGAGTCGCAGACCGATTTTCTTGAGCTCGACTTCGACGTTGCTGGAGATGGCCTCCAGGAATTTGTCACGGTCGGAGTTGATTTCCTCAATCGACATGGTGGCGATGACGAGACGAAGCTGACCGAAGAGAATATCGCGGGCCAATTCCTGAATCTGACCAGGGCTGAGACCGAGCAGGCGCTCGGCTGCGGCCAACATGCTGTCGGGGTCGGTGCTGATGCCGACGGTGAAGCGGCAGGGCACATCGACACGGATGTTCTGACGCGAGAGGGCGTTGGTCAGGTTGGCATCAATGCTGATAGGGGTCAGCGACAGGTAAGCGTAGTCCTGAATGATAGGCCAGACGAACTTACCACCACCATGTACACACTTGGCGGACTTGTTGCCAGAGGTTCCGTAAATGACCAGAATCTTGTCCGACGGACAGCGGCGGTAGCGGTTGATGATGGCCATGAATGTGATAATGCCAGCAACCACAAGCACCGCAATGATAATGAATGGATCCATAAAATGCAGATTGTTTTAAGAGTTAGTATTGAATGATTATGAAATAGCTACTTTCAGTGAGGCATCACCTGTCACTTGACGTTGATGCCGGTCACGTTCACGTTGATGAGTCGCAGACCGATTTTCTTGAGCTCGACTTCTACGTTGCTGGAGATGGCCTCCAGGAATTTGTCATGGTCGGCGTTGATTTCCTCAATCGGCATGGTGGCAATGACGAGACGGAGCTGGCTGAAGAGAATATCGCGGGCCAATTCCTGAATCTGGTCGGAGCTGAGACCAAGCAGGCGCTTGGCTGCGGTCAACATGCTGTTGGGAGCAGTGCTGATGCCGACGGTGAAGCGGCAATCCACATCGACACGGACGTTTTGACGCGAGAGGACGTTAGTCAGGTTGACATCAATGCTGATAGGGGTCAGCGACAGGTAGGCGTAGTCCTGGATGATAGGCCAGACGAATATACCGCCACCATGTACACACTTGGCGGGCTTGTTACCAGAGGTTCCGTAAACGACCAGAATCTTGTCCGGTGGACAGCGGCGGTAGCGGCTGATGATGGCCAAGAAGAAGATGGCATAAACCACAACCACCGCAATGATTGTAATGATAATGTACGGATCCATAAGATGCTAGCGTTGGTGTTATTATGAAATGACAACTTTCAGTAAGCCACCGTCTATCACCTCCACCACACGCACATGGGTGCCGCTGGCAAGTTGCTCGCCGTCGGTGACTGCGGGAAACTCATGAACGGAGCCGTGCAGGCTGATTTGCACCTTTCCCTGTCCGGAACGTTGGCCGGGAATGCGCAGATAAACCTCGCATGCTTTGTTGAGGCACTCGTTGATGTTGATAGTGCCGTCGGACTCCAGGCGCTTTGTCTGTTTGCGAATGAAGAAGAAGAGGCATACAAAGCAAATGCCTACTATGACGGCAATGATATAGAGCAACCACTTCTGAGTGATGAGGTTGCTGAACGCAATGCCCGCCCAGCCGAAGCCGAGGAAGAAATTGATGATGCTGCGCATGGAGAAGAGCGAGAGGCCGCCTCCAAGGTCCATGGTGTCGCTGTCGAGGTGGTCGCCAAAACTAAAGTCGAGGTCGTGGTCCATGCCTATCAGCGTGAGCAGGGCTTGTACCAGGAATATGAGGGAACTGACGCAGGCGCATCCCCAGAATATTTGCATCGTGGCGTCGAGCGAGGTAAACCAATTCAAGATTGCTTCCATAATAATATATATATGTGTTAATAATGGTTTCAGGTACACAAATGTACTTCTTTCTATCCATCTAAAACGGAAAAGGGGGCGAAAAAGATATATTGTTAATCTTTTTTTGCACTTGTTGGTCGTTTTGTCGTGAAATTTGGCTAATTTTGCAACTTGATTTCACAAAACGTCGGTGTATGTTGCGCATGGTATCTTTCATGTTCTTTCTTTTTACCCTGTTCCCCTCTTGTCGGGCAGGGGAAGCGGACAGTCTGCAAGCGCAGGCCGATACGCTTAGGGAAGATTCTGTGGCAACCGTTCCGCCCACCTTGTCTATCGCTCCGCTTGAAAGACAGGAGAATCGGGTGAGGAAATCGAAATGGAGGGAATTCAGCTATGTGCCCGTGCCGCTGATTGTTTCTTCGTTCATTGTGAAGACAAGGAAAGACGACTTTCGGGGAGCCCGCAACAACTTCATCCCGCATTTTCACTATGAACTGGATAATTACATCCAGTACAGTCCGTTTGCCCTGACGCTTGCCCTGAAGGCCGCTGGCGTGGAGGGGCGCAATCAGTGGGGACGGATGTTGGTCAGCAGTGCCCTGTCGTATGCGGCTATGGCGGCACTTGTCAACGGAGCCAAATACACCATCAAGGAGGAGAGGCCCGACGGCAGTTCCCGCAACTCTTTCCCTTCGGGACATACGGCCACGGTGTTTGCTTCGGCCACCATCCTACACAAGGAGTACGGACTGACCCGCTCGCTGTGGTATAGTGCGGCAGGATATGCCATTGCCACGGCCACGGGCGTGATGCGGGTGATGAACAACAGGCATTGGGCCAGCGACATTTTGGCGGGTGCCGGCATCGGCATCTTCTCTGTTGATCTCGGCTATTTCCTGAGCGACATCATGTTCAAGGACAAATATACCTTGCGACAGAACCAGAAAGAAACCAACAATTTCCTTACCTCGCCTTCTTTCTTCAACCTGAATATCGGTTTTGGCCTGCTGAAGCACCACATGGACATCGGAGACAAAAGGATAGAGGGAAGTAAAAGCATTCAGGCACAAGCGGAGCTGGCCTATTTCATGACTCCCAACGTGGGTGCCGGCCTGCGATTGGGCATTGCAGCCCCGACTGTCAGCTTTGAGAACTACAACGACAACATGGGACTTTATTCGCTTGATGCAGGAGCATACGTGCAAATTCCCCTCACGCCTCGTTTTGCCATTGGCGGCAAATTGTTGGCAGGTAGAATGGCCATGAGCGGTTTCAGCTTTGAGAATGTTTTATCTGTGGAGAAAAGCTTCTGTTTCACCTACGGAATGGGCTTTAGCGCCTCTTATGCCTATCGCAACAACATTGCTTGGCGACTGAACGCCGATTACGACGGTTGTAACATGCCTGTTCATGCTACTTACAAGGAACGTCGGTTTTCAACCCACAAGCCGATGCATCAAATTACGCTTTCAGGCTCCATGAGCGTCATGTTTTAGCAAAAAACTCCGTTTTTATTTGGTCATTCCCTAAAAACTCCGTACCTTTGCACTCGCTTTCGGAAGGAAAGCTCAAAAGGTTGATCCGCTAGCTCAGTAGGTAGAGCACAACACTTTTAATGTTGGGGTCTTGGGTTCGAGCCCCAAGCGGATCACGAACCAAGACCGCAAACAGCTACATCAGAGTTGTTTGCGGTCTTGGTTTATGTGTTTAACGGGGCAGTTGGTCGAAGGTTTTGCGTCCCCGTAGGTAGTATTGCCAAAGGATTGAGTAGGGGGTGCGTTCCGGGATGTATGGCACTTTGCGGGCGGACTGGATAGCCTGACGGATGGGGGCGTATTCAGCCTTCATGCGTTGAAATTCGCGGCGTGCCTTGCAGATGGCTTTCATGTTGCCGAAGTCTCTTTTCAGCAGGAACTGCAGGGCGGCAAGGTAGTCGAGCAGGGTACGGATGCGCAACGTGCTGGTAAGTTCCTGTTCAGG
This sequence comes from uncultured Bacteroidaceae bacterium, assembly GCA_905236065.1. Taxonomy (GTDB): domain Bacteria; phylum Bacteroidota; class Bacteroidia; order Bacteroidales; family Bacteroidaceae; genus Minthosoma. Next base: position 84,503 of record CAJONZ010000071.1, read on the forward strand.
CAGGTTCTTGTAAAGCATGAGCAGGTTGTTGCGGAAGTTCAGGAAGGTCTTTCGTGGATTGCCTTGGTTCAGGGTGGCTCCTCCCAGATGGTAGGCGGTGCTTTGCGGCAGGCAGACGATGTTTTTACCTTGGGTGCGCAGTCGCCAACATAGGTCTATTTCCTCCATGTGGGCGAAGAAACGGCTATCCAGGCCACCACTGGATTTCCAGTCAGTAGCGCGGCAGAGTAGGGCGGCGCCTGTGGCCCAGAGCACGGTGCAAGGCTCGTCGTACTGCCCCTTGTCTTCCTCTACGGTGTTCAGGATGCGACCTCGGCAGAAGGGGTAGCCGTAGTGGTCGAGAAAGCCGCCGGCACAGCCTGCATATTCAAAATAGCGTGAGGAAGCCGTTGTTCTTCTCAAGTCCAAAAGCTTGGGCTGGCAGGCGGCGCATTCGGGGTGTGCGTCCATGTAGTCAGTTAGCACCTGATCCCAGCCCTGCTGACGGATTTCCACGTCGGAGTTCAGCAGCATGTAGTACTCGTAGTCGGGCAGTTGGGCAAGCGCACGGTTGTAACCTTCTGCAAAGCCGTAGTTGCGGTCGAGTGCAAGGGTCTTCGTGTCGGGAAATTCCGTGGCAAGCATCTGTAGCGACTTGTCGGCCGAGGCGTTGTCGGCGACGAAGACTTCTCCCACGGTGGAATGGGCAATGACAGATGGCAGGTATTTTTGCATCATCTCACAGCCGTTCCAGTTTAATATGACAATGGCCAGTTTGTTCACGAATTTGCTATTATAAACGCCGCATGATAGCTATAAAATCAGTTCTTGAAATTTGCATGTCTTTGAGGGTGGAGCGAACAATCCGTTCAGGAACAGGATCAATATGTGTTTGAATGATGAGTGAACGTGTACATCCTGCAAGTTTCCATTTTTCATGTCCGCCATTTATTCCAATACGTGTACACCCTGCTTCAAAAAGAAATCGGCGAAATTTTGCTAAAGAAATGTTCGAGAGGCTAAAAGTGTTCATGCCAAATATGGTAAGGCGACATTATATCTTCTATATTCTTTATTTTCATCCGAAACGATATCTTTGAGTTGACTACCTTTTACTCTGTACATAGCATTGAACGAGGGGGCAGTAATTACATCATTTTCAATGAGCCACCCGTGTTCCTTCAAATCATCGAACAGCGTACCTTGTTCCATTTGGTCATTGATGTATTCAGATAATACATACTGGAAATCTTTCTGTGCAGAAGCTGGGGTTTTGTCATATCCACACAAATTCAGTGACGGACAATAAGCAACATAGCAATTTGCGTTTTTGTCACGATAGAGATAGACGGATAATTTGATGTCCTGTATTTTCTTGTTTGATTCCATAGGTCATTCTTTATGCTGCAAAGGTACTATTTTTAGTACTATATGCAAAGCATTTTATTATTTTATTGAGATATGATGGAAAAAAGAAGGGCGAGCCTCATTATGAGGTTCGCCTTTTTAAATAGGTTTTATGTGTAAGTTATTTCTTACTTAACGTAAACTTTCTGAGTTGTGCCGTTAGCATACTTCACGATGTTGATACCTGGCTGGAGACCATTCTGCTGTACACCGCTTGCGTTGTAGTAAGTAGCACCCTCTGCGTCAGCGCTAACACCGTTGATGCCAGTAACTGCACCATTCTCGTATGTGAAAGTAAACTCCTTTGCAGGGCAGATGTACTTGTCAACAGCGTTGAAGCAGATAGAATAAGGCATACTGATAGTGTATGTGCCATCTGCAATTTCACCGCTGATGAAGAATGTTACAACCACACCTTCTGTTTCCTTCAGAGCCTTTGTTGCTGAAGAGTTAACACCGATGAAGAAGCGTCCAAGGTTCTCACCTTCAACCTTTACAATACCTGGAGTGGCTGAGTGAGTATATGAACGTCCAGCCTTACATCTTTCGTCAGCAACAACAACTGCGTCGCTGATAATTTTGTCATTGCCACCTGAGAAATCGAAATAGCAGTCCATACCCACGATGCTTGCCGTAGGGTTAGTAAGGCTTACATTGACAACGATGTCACCCTCATCAACGCCATCCACTGTAACGTCAATGCTGTTATCGTTGCCTGCTGCACCGATTTCGTAGATTTCTGCATTTGCTGCTACAGTAAGAGCAAGTGCTGTTAAAAGAGAGAAAATCTTTTTCATATTGCTAATAATTGATTTTTAATGTTAAATACCTATGTAATTATTCACCCAGGATGATGTTGTAGATAGTTGTAGCATCCTGACCGTCAATAGCACCGTCCTCGTTGACATCTGGGAGGACAGGGTTGTTCTCGCGGATAGTACCATTCAGGATGTCATCATACAGTACTGTTACGTCCTGACCATCAACTGATTGGTCTGCGTTCAAGTCACCAAGAGCTCTTGACAAGGCGTTGTATGCGAGGTCATTGAGTGTAGCGGCAACGTTGCCTTCCTTAGAGAGGTCAATCTTGTTCACAGCTGCCTCAAGAGCCTGACCTTTCTCAAGTGAAGCGTCAGCCTTGATGGGAACGTAAACAACCGGAGCCTCCTCAGTCTTGAGGATGTTAGAGATGCAAGCAACCTTGTATGTGCCGTCGTTCTGAGCAGCGCCTACGAGAATTGCATAGTTGCCCTTGAAAGTGTCGTCAGACAACTGCGAGAGGTCTGTTACGACTGCGGTGCCTGTTGGGAAGTTGGCTGACATCGGAGTGGCAGTGTCCACGGTGATGCCTGCTGGCAGTGTCATAGAGAAGCCAGAAGCCAAGAGGGTGCTGGTCTCAGCAAACTTCACTGCTACAACCGATGATTTCCCTGGCACGACAATCACGTCATTCACCTGCATGGTCTGAGCCGATGCTGTCATTCCTGCAACGAGCAGGAGAAGAGAGGAAAAAATCTTCTTCATAGTGATTTAATTTTTTGTTTTGGTTCGCTCGCTAAGGGGATGTTTCTCCCCTTTAGCGGGCGGAAAGTTAATAATAAGAATATCTGTTAATTATTTTCGTTGAGTGATTATTTGGCGTATTTGCCGATGGCTTCGGTAATCTTGTTGATAGTTATCGTTCCGCCATTAATGTATTCCTTGATGAGTCCCTTGATGTTGTCCAGTTCGTTCGCCTTTCCTTCGGCAGCAGCCTTGTCTTCGTAGTACTTCTCGGATGGGCCACAATAGCGAAGGTGAACAGAACCGATACCGTAAGCGTTAGGAGAGTAGGTGCAATATTCACCTGTGTCGTGGTTGAGACCAGCGTTCATACCATCGAGACCGAATTTCAGGACTTCCTCGCCGTCGGTAGCCTTGTCGTAGCCGATGGTGTATTTCCATGGTGTGTAGTCGCCAATCACAGTTTGGCCGTCCTTCACGCCTGTGTAAATCTCAATGGAATCCTGAGCGGCTGCGGCTGCCGAACCGAATACGAGGTAGATACCTGTGTAGTAGATGGTGTCGCGACCCACTTCGATATTCATCTCTTCCCATTCTTCAGTCTCTTCATTGTAAACAACCTGTGTTTCGGTCTTCACGTTGACGGTGCGGAATGTCATGCCGTGAGAGTCGTCGGTGATACAGTATGCCTGACAAACGAAGTCGTAGTGACCAGCCTTGGTTACGGTGACTTCCTGATAGAGAGAACCCTTTGGATTACCTGTGTAACCACGCCACATACCTGCACGGTTCACATCCTCGAAGAGGTATTCACCATCAGCATTCTTGCCACCATCGCCTACGCGGAAGTAAGCCTTTGAGTCTGTTGTGTTGGAAACCCAGCCCGTGTGGTTGGTTGCGTCGTTCCAGTAAGTAGTCGTACCACCGGCGATGTTGCCACTCTTTGCGGAGAAGTCACCGTCCACGATGGCTACCTCTGCGGGTGCGCCATAGGAAGCACCACTCTCATAGAAGGCATCCAGTACGTCGCTGAGTGCGGAGAACATGTCAGTGTATTCGTCAAACTGGTTTGTTGTAGAGAGAGCGGCCAACAGTTCTTTTGCTGCATCAAGCGCAGTGTTCAGCTCGTCTGGGTCGCAGCTTGCATAGTCTGGATTGACGAGCGCAGCCTCAGTCTCGGCAACCTTGGCTACCAAGTTTTGGTATGGCTTGTTCTGTGCGGCTACGAAGTTGTTTGCCCACTGGAAGTTGCGAACGAGCTGGAACTCCAGACGGGTCACACCGTCTTCACCGTAGAGCTCAACACCTGTATATTTAGCCCAGTCTTCCAGTTCCTCGTTGGTAGCCACGCGGGCATCCTCGCCGTCCTCGTTGAACCAGCCAGCTGTGAGCACAGCCTGATAGTAGCCGTCCCAGTTGGTCAGGGCGTTGGCGATGGAGTCCTGCTCCCATGGGTAGTCCTTGTTGCCCTGCTTGGCGATGAGTGCATCGCGCTGTGACTTGGCGGCGTTCCACTGTGTCAGGAAGGCATTCCAGAGTTCCTTGCGGTGGAGCTTCTCCTCAACGGTTTCGCCCTCTTCTGCGTTGATGGTACGCACTTCAAGGTTCGTAACCTGGAAAGTCGAACCAGCGGTGTGGCCTTCCCACCAGAAACCAGCCTCGAAGGTTTCGCCTTCTTTCAGCTCTGCGATGTAGTAGAATTTCTGCCAGTCCTCACCCTTGATGATACCGAGGTCGAGGGTATCGCTACCAATGAACATCTTCACGTTCTTCTCCAGAGTGTAAGTCCAGTTGTAGTTCTTGTCGCAGTTTGCATTGCGGATTTCACCTGCGATGTAGTATTTGCTGCCAGCTGGTAGGTTTTCGTTGTAGAGTGCTATAGAACCTGCGTTATTTGCGTAGCTGCCCTGAATCTGCTTGTTGAAAAAGTTTGCTCCATCGGAATGCAACCAGTTATCGCCACGGAACATGAAGCCTTTGAGCAACTGACCGTTACTGATAGTACCTCGGTTGTATTTGCCAAAGTTCGTAATGCCAATGGTGGAGAAGTAGCTTGCAAGGTTAGAAGATTTCTGATCCAAAAAGCCCGTGAAGGCATCGTCCAACATGGCCTGGAACTCTTCCATTTCCTGCTTGTTGTCGGCAGCACCTTCCTCTACCATGCCGAGGTATGTCTCAATCACCTCGTTCAGTTCAGTAGCGTCGCCTTCGCTGAAATTCGGGTCGACTTTCAGGCGCTCGATGTACTCAATCTTCTTGTCCATGATGCGGGTGTCATACACCTCTGCAACCTCAACAACCTCTACGTCAGCAAGGACGGTATTGGTGGTGAGACGACCGAATACGACGTTGAGGTAGTGTGCCTGTGGCGTTTCAACGTCTGGCTGGGTGAGGGAGTCAGCATCGGTGAAGGAGAAAGAGATAGTTGTCCACTCGCCGTTCAGAATGGTGGCGGTGGTGGCAACCTGTGTGTAGTCTGTGCCTGCTGTGCCTACACGAACACCGTCGGCAGAAGGTGCTCCGTTGGTAATGAAAGCGTTAAGCTCGTTCTGTGCGCCCGGAGTCACAGAAGAGGTTGTTTCGTTTACACCTTTAATCTTGAAGGTTACGATGTAAGTGGAACCCCAAGTGAGAGGAACGTTTGTGAAAAGCAATTGTGCGCCCTCGCTACCGTCCAGGCTCTGGAGGCAGTTTTCGGTGGCATCTTCCTCCTGATAGGGAGACCAGATGTCCACATCTAATGCGTCGCTCCAAGCGTTCAGTGGTTGAACCAGGTTTTGGCTGGCCACCTTGAACTTAGCGTTAGTTGTATAAATGTAGTCGCCTACTTCGTATGCGAAGGAGGCCGTGGCTACCATTACAGCTAAGATTGAAAGTAGAAATTTCTTCATACGGTTGGTTTTTGGTTAAATTAAATAGGTTATTGATAAAAAGTATGCTCTTTTGCTGTTTTATTACAATTATACAATTTGGGCACAAAATTAGTGTAATTTTTTGATAAACCTAAAATAGTTTGAGGAAAAAATAAAAAAAAGTTGGAAAAAAATCTTTTTTGGCTGTTTTTGGGTGCTAAAAAGGCATTTTTGAGGTAAGGGAGCCTGTTCCGTCTGTCATTTGCCCGTTTACGTTTTCCCTTTTTCGTTACAAAAGTGACGCAGAACTCTATCGGAGATGACGCAGTACTCTACAAAAGATGACGCTGAACTGTATTCGTTTCTACAGTTCAGCGTCATTTTCGATGCAGTTCAGCGTCGTTTTCGGATGAAGGGCTTGTGCCCTCCGTGCGTCTATTTCTTGAAGGGCAGGTACCAGTTCTGCTCGATGGCAAGGGACTTGACGGGGGCGTTGTCCTTCACCTTGTCGGCCAGCCATGCGTTGCCGGGGAGGCCGGCACGGTTCTTATGGCGGGCAAAGCGCATGAGGTCGTACCAACGGGTTCCCTCGAAGCAGAATTCCATGGCCTCTTCGTCGCAAAGCAACTCTTCCATGGCCATGATGGTGTCGGCCTTGGTGGTCGTGGCAGCTGTGAGACGGTTGGCCAGGCCGGGATAGAGGGCGGGGTTCTCGGCCAGCTGGGTCAACTTGCGGCCAATCTCTGCGGCAAACTGATAGGGCGAAGAGCCTGGGTAGTTACCGTCGGCGGTGACGCCGGCTCCACGCTGGTGGATGGGCTTGGAACGCTCGTAGAAGATGTCGCCGTTCTTTTCGTTGAGGAAGGTGTTGCGGAAGAAAGCCTTGCCCTTGTCGGAAAGCCAGGTGTTGGTCTGGGCCGTGTCGTTGGCGGTGATGCCCTCTTTGAGGAAGGCGAAGGCCACGTCGGGCATCTCCATGCGGTTGAGTGCCTCGCAGAGGTGCAGATAGACGGTGGCAGTGCGGTAGAGGATGATGTTTCCGCTCTGGAACTTGTTGATCCACTCTATTTCCTCTTCCTCGCCCGCAGTGGATTGCTGGGAGCTGTTGCGCATGATGGCCAGTGAGCGCATGTCGCCGTAGTTGCCGGAGGTGATGTCCTTGCCGAGGAGGCCGCCGAGCACATTCTCATAATAGTAGTAGGGCAGGCTTTCGGTGAGGGTCTTGTAGGCATCGGAGGGCAGCAGCTGGATGTCCTCTCGCCAGCAGTCGCGGGTTGTGAGAGCATAATAGTCGTAGCCGAAGGTGTAGGGAACGGCGGTGACGGTTCCGCGCACACGGCTGACGGACATGGGGATGTAGCTGACGATGTCGGTCGTGTTGTTATTGGCAAAGAGATTGTTGTAGGCTGGGCTGCTGGCGATGGTTGCACGCATGTTGGTCGGCACGGGGTCCTCGTCGCTGCGGAGACGGAACGGCGCAATCACGGAGGGAGCGGTCGTCTCGGTCGTGGTCAGGTAGTTGATGAAGCTGTTGGCCGCCTTCTCGTACTGTCCGCTCTCCAGATAGAGGTCGCCGAGAATGACATCGACGGGAATGAAGCAACGGCGTGTGTCCATTGACTTAGACTGGTTGAAATTGGTGGTTCCGCAGGGAATATTCGTTCCGTAGTTAGGTACGGGAACGCCCGCGTACTGCTCCAGGTCGGGGCAGAGGGCGGCGGCAATCTCGTTGATGCCGTAGGAAGGGAAGTTGTTGTCGTCAATCTGAGAGATGGTGACCAAGGGCTCGGTGAAGAAGGGCACCTGGCCGTAGTTGCGTACAAGCTGCAGATAGGCCCAGGCACGGTATGCCTTCACGGCGGCGTATTCGGGTCGTGTCACCTTGGTGGCGCCTGTGAGCAGGGTGGTGTCGCGGTGGGCGAGGTAGTAGTTGCAGTTGTTGATGACGCTGTAATAGACGTAGGCGCTGTCGTACTTGTTGCTCAGGTCGGCGCTGAAGTTGGCCAGCTGGCGCAGGTTGTTGTCGGTGTAGTCGGTGGTCTTTACCAGCTCGCCGCGCATTTCGCCCTGGAAGAAGTATTGGTCGGCCAGTTGCTGCATGGCCTGTGCGATGCCGAACGCATAGAAGACGGAGTCGGTCTTCTCGCCCATTTCCGGGTTGAAGTTCTGGCGGTCGCTGTCGGCATCCATCATGCCGGAGCAGGAGGATAGGGTTGAAAGTGAAAAGTTGAAGGCGATGAAGCCCAGCAGGGTCAGGGTTGCACTTTTCATCTTTCCGATATGATTGTTCATTATTTTCATCATTGTGTCTATCGTTTTTTATGGCTAAACGCTATAAGTGCCGAGTTGCCGTATTTAAACTTTCTGCTTATAACTTTTAACGGATTAGAGGTTAATCTTTACGCCAAGGAGGAAGGAGCGTCCCTGTGCCAGGTTTCCGGCATCGATGCCCTGGTAGAGCACGCCGTTGGCAATGCTAAACTCTGGGTCGGCACCGAGATACTTGGTGAGGGTGAAGACGTTGCGTGCCTCGGCCCAGACAGTGAGTCCTTGCAGCCATGACCAGGAGTTGGGCACGGGAATGCGGTAGGAGAGGTTGACGGCCTTCAGGCGGAGGTAGCTGCCGTCCTCAATCCAGCGATCGCTGAAGCGGTTGTTGCCCAGCGGGTCGCCGTAGTTGAGGCGTGGAATGTCGGTCTGCTGTCCCTCGTAGCGCCAGTGGCCAGTCTCGGCCACCTGCTGGTTGTAAAAGTTGCTTCCAGAGTTGAGGATGGAGCGCTGGTAGTTGTAGATGTCGTTGCCCAGGCTGTAGCTGAAGTTGAGGCCGAGGGTGAGGCGCTTGAAATTGAGGGTGGCGAAGATGTTGCCGTAGATGTCGGGGTTGGGGTCGCCGATGACGGTCTTGTCGCTCTCGTTGATGATGCCGTCGCCGTTGAGGTCGAGGAAGTGGATGTCGCCGGCCTGATAGTCGATTTTCTGTCCGGCGGCATTCTCCATGTAGAGATAGGTGGTCGTCTGGCCGTCGGCGTTGATGTGCTCCTTGCCGTATCGGGCTGCTTCCTCAGCGTTGGCGAAGACGCCTGCGGTCTGGTAGCCGTAGAAGACGCCGACAGGGTTACCCACGGCGGTGAGGACGTTGTTGTCGCCATAGACGGAAGAGGTGAAGTCGCCGTCGGGCAGGGCTGTCACCTTGTTCTTATAGTGGCCAAGGGTTGCGCCCATCTCGAAGTTCCAGCTCTTTTTCACAATCGGCTTGAAACTGAGGGTGGCCTCGAAGCCCACGTTGCGCAGGGAGCCGCCGTTGGTCCAGTATTTGTTGATACCTCCGATGGGGTTCTCAAAGGTCTTGAGCGTGAGGATGTCGCTGGTGTTGTGAATGTAGTAATTGAAGGCGAAGGAGATGCGGTTATCGACGAAGTTACCCTCCAAGCCGGCGTTGAACTTCTTGGTGAGTTCCCACTTGATTTTGTCGTTGCCGATGTTGGTAAGCTTGGAACCGATGGTGTTGTAGTTGTAGCGCACGGCAGTGTAGGAGGTCTGTGCGGCATAGTTGGAGATGTGGTCGTTGCCGCTGGTGTCGAAGCCCACGTTGATGCGGAGGTAGTTGACACCCTTGTTCTTTTGGAACCACTTCTCGTTGGTGAGCACCCATCCGGCCTGTATGCTTGGGAAAAAGGCCCAGCCCACGCCGAACATCTTGGTGCCGGCTTTGGCTCCGAAACGGCTGTTCGATTCAGCCAAGAGGGAGAGGGTGGCGAAGAAGCGGTTCTGGTAGTTGTAGTCGGCGTTGGCGTACCACTGTATCTGCTTCCAAACGTCGGCAGCACCCGTCGAGGTGGGATAGCCGGACGAGGAGGAGAGGGTGGGGTTCTTGTCGGGAGTCTCGGAGGTGTATTCCGTTGCCAGCACAGAGCTGTCGTAGGAGAATCTGTTGAAGCGGAATCCGCCGAACAGCTTGATGTAATGGCTTCCGTAGAGGTTTTCCCAGTCGATGCGGGTGTTGCTGACAATGTTGTTCTCCTTGGCCTGGAAGGAGCTGACCTTTGAATAGACGGTTCCGAGGTCGCTGATGGTGTAGCTGGGCACGCCGGTGAAGGGACGGAAGTAGCGCTGTGAGTTGCGGATGAGGCTGTAGCTGATTGTCTCAGAAATCTTCAGGTGCTTGTTCACCTCCCAGGTGGGGGCGAGCAACACGTTGAAGTAGGTGTTCTCGTTCTTGTTCTTGTTGTCGCCCTTTCCGTGTACGAGGATGGATGTGGGGTTGGCCAGGGACTGCGCTGTGCCCAGGGAACTCTGTACCTGATTGAGCTGCTCAAAGATGTCGTCGTAGCCACTGAGGATGCTGGAGTAGTCCTTGATGATGGCATTGTACTCATAGGGTGCCACGAGCGGCGACTTGATGAGCGAGAGGAAAGTGGGCGAAGTGATGGTTCCCTGTGTGAGGTCGGCGGGAATGGCCATGTCGAACACGTTGCTGTTGATGCGCGAGATGGAAAGGTCGAACTTTGTCGTCACCCGCTTGAAGACCTCAATGTCGGTGTTGAAGCGGATGTTCATGCGGTCGAAGTCGTTCTCCTTGGCGGTGTTCTTGGCCTTCATGTAACCGAGTGAGAGGTTGTACATGCCGACGTCGTCGCCACCCTGCACGTTGATGTTGTAGTTCTGGGTGATGGCGTTGCGGTAGGTCTCCTTGCTCCAGTCGGTGTCGTTATGGTAGGTGTTGTAGTAGTAGCCGTTGGGGTCGTCGTTGAGGAAGTTGAACGGGATGCTCTTCACATAGTTCTGCTGTGCCATGACGGTGCCAATCATTTCGGTGGCATAGGTGCGGTACTGGCTGGCGTTCATCATGGTCGGACTGGCTGGAATGAGCTGGATGCCGGCGTAGATGTCTGCATCGATGCGTGTGGCCATGGAGTGGCCGCGCTTGGTGTTGATGAGGATGACGCCGTTGCCTCCGCGTGAACCGTAGAGGGCGGTGGCGTTCTTCAAGACCTCGACGCTCTCGATGTCGCTGGGCGAGAGGTTTGCCAGGATGTTCATGAACTGTCCGCTGTGCAGGGCACCACGGTCGAGCATCATGTCCTGCTCGATGCCGTCAACGACGATGAGGGGCTGGGCGTTGGCGTTGAGCGAGTTCAAGCCTCGGATGAACATGGAGGCTCCGTTCTCGATGGCCCCTGAACGGGTGATGGCCCGGATGTCGCCCTGAAGCTGGCGGGTGATGTCGCCGTCGATGGTGGCGTAGTGCGACTCAATCTCGGCCTTCTTGGATGCCGTGTAGTTGGTCTGGTCGCCGTACATCTTTGCAAAGTGGTCGCTCAACATTTTGACGTTGATGCTTGTGAGCGTGTCGTCGGGGTTGATGGCCACCTGTTGGCTCAGGTACTCTGGTGAATAGACGTAGAGGGACGTGATGAATCGGGGCACCTTTATGGTGAAGTTACCCTCCTCGTCGGTCAGGGCTGTGTATTGCTTGTTGCCCAGCGCCTGGATTTGCACACCGGCGAGCGGTGACTGGGTGCCGAGGTCGATGATGTTGCCACGGAGTGTGACGGTGGGGTATGTCTTTTTTGCCTTGACAGCCTTGGCGGGCTTGTGCTCCGGTGCTTTCTCCTCCGCTTCGTCCTGGGCAAATGCGGCTGTGGCAGAGGCCATCATGAATGCAAGGAGGGACAGGCGCAGGCCCTGGCGTTGTATGGTTGAAAATATCTTTGTCATATTCTTGATGCTTTTATGGGGTTACTCTTCATCTTTAAGGTACTTGTCGTATTCAACAGGGCGCAGGATGATGGCGCAGACACGCAGGGTGCGGTCGAAGGCTGCGGAATGCCCCCTGGAGGCAAGTGTGCTGAATGTTGAAGGTATGGTCACCTTGATGTTGGGGTAGTAGTCGCCAATGCCTGCATAGCAGCAGGGGAAGGTGAACTCTCCGAGGAAGAGGGTATCGACCTTGGTGGTGTCGTTGAAGAAGTCGGTGTTGGCGATGTTGGTCTTCACCTCGGCTCCCGTGTTCTGATTGTAGGTGATAAGCTGGCTGCCAGCGACGAAGTTGCTGTTGGTGAAGGGATAGTCGGTCAGCTTGGAGTTCCTGGGGTTGAAATAGTTAAGCGTGAAGTTCAGCCAGTTAGGCTTCACGACCGTCGTCGTGTCCGTGAGGTCCACGTCGGCAGGCGGAATGACGGCATAGATGCGGTAGGTGCCTGAGAGCACGTTGGGCAGGTAGTAGTCAACCTCTGGCTTACCGAAGGAAGAGGTGGGCTCAACCTGAATGAAGGAAAGCTGTGTGCCGTCGGTCAGATCGACCATGGAGCTGTCGGGGTAGTTGACCCGAATGTTTGAGCGTGTGCCACTGAGGGTACGGCAAGCCTGAATGCCCCGGACGGTGCGCTCGGGATTGAATGTCTCCCACGACTTGAACATCATGGAATCTACGACCACGGCCTGACCGTTGGAGAGTTTCACCTTTTCAACCGTGTGTTGCTCGGAGAAGAGGTTCTCGGGCTCGGAGAAGAGGTTGCGATAGGTGGAATAGACACTGTCCTTGGGTTCGCCTACGCCCCGGTAGGGATAGGGAATGCCGTCGAAGAACTTGGCATTGTACTTGTTGTTGTGGCTATAGGCAAGGTTGTTGACAATCTGACGACGGATGAGGGAGTCTTTCAGATAGGACATGTCCATGGAAGGAGCGGTCAGCGCCGTGTAGGAGCCGTTGACGCCGGCAGAGGTGGAGTTCTCCACGTCCTGTGCCTGCAGGCTTGCTGCGTAGGTGTAGAGAGAGGCAATTTTATCATACATTTTCTTATAAGCCTCGTTGTTGGGCAGCAACATGGTGTAGGTGGAGTCCTCGGAGTCGAGTTTTGCACGGATGCTGTTGGTCATGTCGTTATAGGTAATCATGACGGAGTCGATGTAGGTCTGCTTACCATTGACCATCGGGCCTGGAATGGACTTATCCTCGTCGAGGCGGGTCAGCTCGTACTTCTTGAAGTAGTTGGCGATGGAGTCGATGCCTGCCACCATCCAGATGTTCTGATAGGCGTTGGGCAGGAAGGGCGATTTGTCTTTCAGGATGTGGAGGGTACCGTTGACGCTTGGAATGTTGCGGCTGATAATCTCCACATCGTTGAATTTGTAGGTGCCATTCTCGCCTGAGAAGTCGTATGCCTTGTCGTTGAGGGTATGGATGCGCTCTTTGATGTATCCTGTGGCCTGATGGTTGTACTCAGCGACGTGGTTATAGACAAACTGGTTGACAATGGCATTGTGGTCGAGCGCAAGGATGGAGTCGCGCTGGGCATCGGTCAGGACGGGTGCCCACATGGTGTAATATTTGTTGGCACTCAGTTCGGAGCCCAAGCCTGCGGTCTCGATGATTTGCTTGAAGTTCGACAGTTGGGGATTTTCGGACAGATTCTCCCACAATGTCTTGGTTGCGGTCACGTCGTCGCCTGTCTGTACTGTGTTCCAGTCGTTCCAGTCGGAGCAGGAGGTGGCCGCTAAAAGTGAAAAGGTGCAAGTTAAAATGCCCAGCCGGGTCAGGGTCGTCCTTTTCATTTTCCCTTTATTTTTGTTGTTATTCATGTCTTACGTTTTTACGTTTGTTGTTTTTTACGTTTTCCGTTTTTGGAGTGGGGGTTACATCCAGTCTTCCTGATATTGGTCGTTGTTGATGATGTCAACGGGAACCAGTTCGATGAAGTCGAGCTGCCATTTCAGGTCGGAGTCGTCGGAAATCATGTTCTTGAATCGGAACCAGTAGTCCTCGCTTTGTTTGAACACCATCGGGTCGAACAGTTTGCGGAGGGTGATGGTACCGTCGGTGCGGCAGTTGCCTGCGCCGGTTTTGCCTTCGTCCACAGTGTCGGGGTGACCACGGAAACTGTAGGGAGCACGCATGTAGCCACGGTTGCGAAGGGCTTTGTCGCTGGCAATACCCTGATCTTCTTCCTCGCTGGCGTCGGTCCAGCCGATACGCTCGTCGCGTCCGGGAACACGCACGTCAAGCGGCAGCCCGAGCACCTGCATGGTCTGTACGTTCTTGCTGGTGCCGAGATAGAACTGCATGAAGCCGCCGTGATCCATTGGTGAGTAGAAGAGGCGAAGTTCGTAAGTTCCTGTGGGAACGTGGGGGAACTTGATGGCCACGTCATATTGTCCCCATCCTTGGAAAGCGTTTGCCTGATAGGCACGGTAGTCACCGTTTACGTTGTAGCGCACCTTGGTGTCTTCGCCGTTGTAACAATAGACGTTGTCGAAGTAAGTGACGGGGAATGCGATACGTGCGCCAGAGCCGCCACCGTTCATGGCAGACATCTGGGCCATGGTGTTGTATCGGAATCCGTTGTTGATGAACTCTACGAGGAAGGTGGTTGCCTCGAAACGCAGACGCTCATGCAACACACCGTTGGGAACGTTGGTGTCATAGACTAACATGCCGTTGAGGGCGTGGATGTAGCCGTTATGGGCGGCCTTGTTGAGCGACTGGTCGATGCGAACGCCCTGTTTCTGCATGGGGTGCATGTCGCTGGTGCCGCGTGTGCCCACCTCGTTGGTCAGCGTGTTGTTTAGTTTCCACCTATTTATATATAATGTGGTACCGGGCTGTGGCTCCCAAATCTTAATCAGCGTGTTGGGCAGCATGGTCTCATAGTAGTCGTAAGGCTCGCCACCGCACTGGTCCACGTTGTAGTTCCACTTGTTGCCAGAACGTTTCTCGAAAACCATCTGGTCTTTCGACATGCCGGCATAGAGAATGTGGTAGGCGACGAACATGTTCAAGGCGTTGTTGCGGAGCTTGAAGTCGTCATTGGTCGTGCCGGTGTTGACGGTCAGGCCCTTCTCGTTGAGATAGTGGTACCAGTTTGCGGCGTTGCGATATTGTCGGTTGGCGTATGCCACGAGGTCATCGAAGGAGTTGATACCCGCATTTGCCATCACTGCGTCGGACTCGGCGAAAATGGTGTAGCGGATTTTACAATCTGTCGGGCTGTATAGTTCACTGCCGTTGGTGTCGGTCTTGTCCTTCAGCGAGTAGGTGATTCCCTTGTCCTTTTTCAGCACGGAATCGCAAAGGCCGGTTTTCACTAAAGCCTCGTAGAAGATGGAGTAGTTGGTCAAACTGTGCAGCACGTCGGGTAGCAGACGGGTGTCGCGGCCAATGACATTGTCCAGTTTGTGGAAAATGCCATTGACAGCCTCGTTGTCCGGGCTGACGATGTGTGCCACGTCGTTGAGGGTGGTGCGTCCCTGGGCGTCAATGGAGGTGGATACGGGATAGCCCAGCATCGTGTTGAGGGTCTTGCCACCTCCGCCACCTTCCTCACTGGTCAGGTCTATGACGTTGCTGATGCCAGACAAGAGGTGGTACTTGGCAATATCGTTGCAAAGGCTGTCGTTGAGGCCGTCCATGGAGTTGCTGCTCAGTCCGTTGTGCGGAATCGGGGAGTTGGTGTCGTTGTACAGGCTATCTATGTAGGCTACGATGCCCGCATTGGATGGCGCAAAACAGGTGTATTGACCGTAGGCTGCAAGCGATTTGTCCAGCTCCACGTGTTGCAGAATCTGATAGAAGTACGAAAGGTCGGGGTCTTCCGTAATGTAGTCGGTAATGGTCTTACCGGTTGACGTGTAGAGGTCTTCTCCGTCTGGCTCATTACTACAGGAAGCAAGAGCTGCCACTGCCAGTGTGGCCACAGAGAGTGTCTGTATCTTATTGAATAGTCTGTTCTTTTTCATAATGTTTCTTACTCCTTTTTGTTAGTAATTCTTTTCCCATTTGTCGGATGAACTATAGACCGGGTTCTGTTTGAGGGCGGGGTTCACTTCCAGTTCCCCCTCTCGGATAGGCATGTATAAGTAAGGCTCGGTCGGCATCTTTGAGATAAGCGCATCGGGAGAGTCTATCTTACGGGCCATCAGGGTCAGCATCTGGCGGTAGTTCGTTGGGAAAGTGCCGCCTTGGTCGGCAAGGATGACGTTATAGTTTACTCCGGTCGTGTGGCGATAGTTGTAACGCAACAGGTCGTACCAACGCTTCCCCTCGAAGCAGAGTTCACGCAGGCGCTCTTCCAACACCAGTTCCTCGAATCCGGCCTTGGTGTTAATTTGGTTACCTTGAACGCTTTTGGAAGCTGTGAAACGGAGCGAGTCTGACAACAAACCCTCTGGGTGGGCGCGGTCGTTGACGGCCTTAACGATGTTATAAGCCTGGCGGAGTCTGATGTCGTCGTCTGCAACGACCAACTGTCCCATGGCCTCGGCCTTCATCAGCATTACATCCGTCATGCGATAGATGATGTAATTCTGGGCAAACCTTTCGTTGCTGCGGTCTGCGATACGCGACTGCCCGTTGCCTGTTGGCGCAGTGTAAGAGAAAGTAGAGGGCGTAATCATCTTGCGCACATCGTATTGCTCTGCATCGGTGTTGGCAGCGAAGATGTATTTGATTTTCCGGCCATCATACTGCTGAGGAAAGACAGCGTTGCTGGTTCCCTGTGTGCCAAACATCTGCGGTGCCCTGAGATAGCCGTAATTGGCCGAATTGCTGTTGTATTTGTAGAGCATGGAGCATAAGCCCGAATTACCCATTTCTTTGTTGTTTACAACATTCTCTGAACCATTGAATTGCAATTCAAAAATGCTCTCCTCGTCGTTCTGGGTGATGAACAGGTTGTTGTAATCATTCTCATACTTGGCCAAAGCGGGGTAGGGATTGTTGGCATCGATGATTTCCATCGGCCCATAGCGGTGTGAGCTGTTCTTTGAGTTGATGACCAAATCGCAATATTCGATACATCTCTGATAGTCAGCGGCGGAGTTGTAGTTCGGGTCGTTGTGGTGTACCGATGCCTTCCAAAGATAGATGTCGGCCAACAAAGCATAGACAGCATCGCGGTTCAGCCAGCCTTTGCTTTTCCAGTCGTCGTAGGCTGTCGGGTCCATGATGTGATTAGCCGCCTCCAACAGGTCTGCGATACATCCGTTGAGCACAACCTCCGGGGCACTTTGCGGGATGCTCATTTCCTGACTGTTCTCCATGTAACCCTCTGTTACGTAAGGCACGTCGCGGAACACACGCACCAAATAGAAATAGCACAAGGAACGTAGCGTCTTCATCTGTGCGATGTCGTTCAGGTAGTCTCCCTGCGTGTAATTGGGGTCTTCGCCCATCACGTCGCCAGCCTTCTTGATAACGATGTTGCAATAGTTGATAACTGAATAAAGCGATTGCCAGTTTGTGTATTGGTTGGTTGTCTCAATGTTTGCCGCACCAACCTGTCTTAATGCCTCGTAGATGCCTCCGCCTGTAATGCTGGAAGTCTGTACCAATTCGTCACTGCGGAAGTCTCCCCATACAATGAAGCGGGTAATCACATCGCTGGTAAGCATGTTGGCGTATGCACCATTCACCATGAGTGCCACGTCCGCTTTCGTCTTCCAAAAGTCCTCGTCAACCGTCTTGTCGGTTGGTGGCAAGGCTGTGTCAACACAAGAAACCGTGAGAAGTCCCGAAAGAATGATATTTAGATATTTTTTCATGTTAGTTCTTAAGTTTTTGAGTTCCTAAGTTGTTACGTTCTCGCGATTAGAATCCGATGTTCACAGAAGCTGTGAATTGCTTTGAACGTGGAGTTCTTGAGTTGTCTGTCGCTACGCCCCAGCCACCGATGGAAACCTCGGGGTCAACACCGCTGTACTTGGTCCAGCAGTAGAGGTTGTTCATGGAGAAGTAAAGCGAAAGGTTGCTGATGCCCAGCTTCTTGAGTGGCTTCTGCGGGAATGAGTATGAAATCTGCAAGTTTTGGAAACGCAGGAACGAACCATCTTCCACGTAACGGCTTGAGCCTTGCCAGTTGTAGCCAGTCGAGTGGAGTGCCCGTGGAATCGGAGTGATGTCTCCGTCCTTGCGCCAGCGGTAATTCACGGTTGAAGTCTGGTTGTTGGTTGTGTACATGTTTTCAAGATTCATGCGGGCTGCATTGATAATCTTGTTGCCTGCACGGTAGTTGAAACGTGCCACCAGTTTCCAGCGTCCATACTTGAGCGTCAGGCTGAAACCACCATTTACTTTTGGCATGGCATTGCCCAGATAGACTACGTCGAGGGCGTTGATTTGTCCGTCGTTGTTGATGTCCTCATAGATGGCGTCACCACCGTTGAACTCGTAGGTAGGTGCTCCATTCTCATAATTATAGACCATACGCTGTGGCGCTCCCTGGTTCGTCATCAGCACATGCCCCTCATTGTCAAGGGCAACCGGGAAGGTCTTGCCTTCGTCCAACTGCTGATTAATCCATGCACGGTATTCCTCGGTCGTGAGGTTGTTCTCTTTTCGGTAATTCTCCAGATAGGAATAGGTATATTGATAGACTCCCTTGTATCGGAAGCCATAGATGGAACCCAGTGGGTTGTTCTCCTGAATGCGGTTCAGGTAGGAACCTCGGCTCGAAGCAGCCCACTCAGAGTTGATGCTACTCAGCACGCGGTCGTCCATCTCTTTGATGTTGTTTACGTTCTGTGCGATGTTGAAGCTGGCACTGACTGAGAACTTCTTGCCCACCTTGATGAAATCCTTACCGCTGATGTTCAATTCCCAACCGTCGTTGGTCATCTGTCCCACGTTGTACCAAGACAATGAGCTGTAACCCGTGGAGGTAGGAATGCCTACACCCGTCATCAACAGGTCTTTCGTGTTCTTGCGGTAATAGTCGAAATCAATGGTCAGTCGGTCGTCAAAGAAATTCAAGTTACCACCCAGGTTGATGGAGGTGGTCTTCTCCCAGCGCAGGTCATCCAGTCTCATGCCATCTACGCTGCCATAGCGCACGGCACTTGCTCCCTGGCCATAGGAACCGGCACTTGTATTATATTTATTAAAGTAGAGATAGTCGGTAGAAGGGGCACGTCCGTTGATACCGTAACTGGCACGGAAGGCCAACATGGTCACCACTTCAGGCATCCAGCTACGGATAAACGGCTCGTCAATAATGTTCCAACGGCCTGAGAAGCCGGGGAAGGTGGCCCATTTGTGGGCAGGGCCGAACTTCGAGTTACCGTCCATACGCACACTCACGCCCAGGCTGTAGCGGCTCTTGTAGGACACGTGTGAATTGAACAAGATGTTTTCGTCTGCACTGCGGCTCGTGGAGCTCGACATGGATGAGTAGGCTCCCTCGGCAGTTGTGGAGACGATGCCTGGAGGCAACTCGTAGAGCTTGACCACATGGCTGTTGCTCTTGGAGGTATGCATCTGATAACGAAGCATGGCCATGGCCGACCAATCCTCATTGTTGAAGTGCGGGGTGAAGGTCAGCTTACCCTCCGCACCAATCTTGAAGCGGTTGCTTTCCGAGTTGGTACTCTCGTTGTACGTGCTTTGGTTCCAGCCCGTACCCGCACTTGAGCCTGTCGTAAGCGAGGCCGGATACCAGGTCGGCGAACTGTTGGCATAGATGTCGAAATCCACGTTGGCCGACAACGTCAGGCGGTGGTGGTCTGCATCCTTGCCCAACAACTCATAACGCAGCGTGAAGTCAGGGACGATGCGGTAGGTCGATTCCTTCTTCCATGCCTCGTTGGCGATGGCCACGGGATTTCCGAGTCTCAGCACAGGGGAAAGGTTCGTGGAAGAGAAGTTTCCTGCGTATGGGTTGCCCGACGGATTCATCTTGTAATATTCGTTGGTGTCCGTACCGTCGGCATTCTGTCGATACACGGCCATGTTCGGTGCCAGCTGTTGGGCAATGGCAAGCAAGTCGCTATAGTTCTTGTCGTTGTTGGTATATGTGAGTGCAAAATTGGTCGAGAAGCGGATGCGGTCGCTCACGTCGTAGTCCAACGTCAAGCGGGTCGTCAGACGGTCGAGGCGCTGCTTGATGATGGAACCCGTTTGGTTGTCGTAGCTACCAGAGATACGGAAACGTGCCTTCTCGCCACCACCTGTGATGTTCAAGTTGATGTTATGCAACTTACCGAAATCCGAAACCTCCTTCACCCAGTCTGTGTTGTTGTTCCAGTTCTCGTATTCAGCCCATGAGCGGTCGTAGTTCAGCTCGGCCATGTTCTTCGTGGCTGTTGAACTTTGGGTGGGGTTGTAGAATTCCTCTTTCATCAGCATCGTGTAGTCGTCACCATTCAGCAGGTTGTAACCTTTCGGCATCCACGTGCCCGTAAACTTGTAAGAGAGATTCACTTTCGTCTTACCCCGCACACCGCGCTTCGTCGTAATCTGGATGACACCGTTCGCACCGTAGGCACCCCAGACAGCCGTCGCAGCGGCATCCTTCAGTACGTCAATCTTGGCAATATCGTCCACGTTGACCGAAAGCAACGCTGCATATTGCTCTTCCGAAGCATTCTGGAAGTCGAAGTTCTCGTCCGGGTTGTCGAAAATCTTGTCATCCACCACGATGAGTGGGTTTGCATCGCCGTTGATGGTCGTCACACCACGCAGGCGCATCTGTGTTCCTGCACCCAGGTTTCCTGAGTTTGCCACGATGTCGAGACCGGCGATTTCACCTTGCAGGGCTTCGTCGGCACTGGTGAACGACAGACCTTCCACGTCCTCCATGTTGAACGTCTGTGTGGCGACGGTCATTTCTCGGACAGGAATGCTCAGACCGCCGACGTCCGACTTCTTCTCAGCCTTCACCACGACTTCTTGCAGTTGGGTTTCCGACTCCATGAAGACCTGAAAGACCTTTTTCGTGCCAATCACCTGGTTGAAGGTCTTCAGACCCACGTAGGAGATGACCAGCCTGTTCTTCGTACTCTTGATGGCCATGGCAAAGTTTCCGTTGAAGTCGGTCGTCGTGGCATTGATGATACGGTTGTTACCGTCTCGCTCCACGACGTTGGCCATCATGACGGGGCCCATGTCGTCTGTAACCGTACCCGAGATGCGTGTTCCCTGGGCCATCACGACCGTCGGAAGCAGGCTCATCAGCGCGGTAATCAGCAGGGCTCCAATCTTCTGTGTGAATATATTGTTCATAGTTGATGTATTTTAGGGTTATTGAATGTTTTTGCCAGCCTTCCTGACTGCTGCGGCTTTCGTGCGGGCTTTAGCTCCGGCCCATGCAGCATCGTAACGCTTGTTGCTGGTGTAGTAGAAAGGTTCGGTAATCTCGTGAATCGCACAGAACGAAGAGGTTGCAATGGATGTGGCATTCTTTCGCTCCGTGTTCAGCCAGTAGTCGCGGGCCATCAGGTTTGTCTTCTTCGTTGCGTCATTGGCATTGAGCGTGTGTCTCACACCGGCCAGGTCCGTTACGACCATTTGGTCGCCACCGCCAGTCACCTTCAATTCCTGCGCCAAACCGAAGGTGTTGGTACAAAGTGTCTGATACGTACCCCCCTCCACGGTGTTATCCACGTAGAGCGACGTGTTCTGGAAGTGGTAGCGAGTGAACTGTTTCAACGCCTTCACCTTCTCCAGCAGGATGCTCTTTTCGGGTTCGGGGCATCCCGAAGGGTTCGTGGGCGACAGGGTTTCAAACACCTCCGTAATTTCTTCCCAGCTGGGCAGGCCGGCAGCGTAAGCAATGTCCATGGCATCGTTGTTCGGCGCATATAGCGTGTAGTTATACGTGTTGAACATCTTCACGTTTCCGTCCACATCGTCCAGCGAACTGTATTCTCCGTCGCTTTGGGTGAAGATTTTATATTGGTCTTGCTTGGTTCTGTGGAATTCATCCTCCTCGTCCGAAATGCCAATCCACGACATCAACTCGGCATTTGAGAAACCGCCACAGGCTTCATGGAATTTTGAGAAGTTGGGGTTTTCGCGTAACACCTCTGCCACACTCTTCAGCGTGGGCTGGATGATGCGGTCGATGCGATAGGCCGTACCGTTGGCCTGGCTGAAGTAGGATGCCTTACCCGTGCTGCTGTCATAGGTCTTTGCCTCCTCAAACCCGTTGTCAATGGCGCCGCCGCTCTTGATGCGCAGGCCGTTTCTGGGGTTCGTGCCGTAATCCACGTAGATTTCGCCACCATGCTTCGTCTTGTAGTAATGGTTTAGGTTGGTGATGCCGATGGTGTCGCCCCTGTTGAGTACCACGGTGTGGTAGTTCAGAATGTCGGTCAGTGCCGACTTGATGCGGGCGTTCGGGGTGCCCACACTACCTATCTCTACGGTTCCTATGCGCTCGCCCACCGTGTTGCTGGCCAGGTCATAGCGGAACGACTCTGCCTGAATCTTCGGCTCGCTTCGTTTCGTTTTGTCATAGTAGATGTGCAGCACCTCTGGGTAGTCGTGCCCCAGGGTGGTGGGGTCGATGTAATAATAGTCGAAAGCCTCGTCGTCGGGTATGAAGAAGGCGTAGTTGGCCTTCATTGCCAACAGGAAGTACTTGAAGTCGAGTGAGAGGTAACTTGTTGTCGATGAGGAGTGCCAATCCTGCACTGCCCAGTTCATCGTGAGCATGTCCTGATAGGTCGATGACGGAGCCAGCACGGCACTGTATTCGTCCGGTGCAATCATCGTGTTCAGCTTATAGACCACACCATTGTTGGCAATCTTGATGTCGTAGCCGCCCTCCGGCTTCACCTGCAGCTTTCCCTTGTTCATGCCCAGATTCTCACTGGCGTCGTTGATGATGGACTCAAATTTGCTGGGTACGGTGCTCACGAACGATGCCTGTTGCAGGTTGCGCACAAATGCCGTGAGAATCTGTGGACGGGCCGCAAACAGCGTGTCCAGGTTCTCCACCAAGTTCTCCTTCGTGTTCGGCTTCTTGCCATACACTTCCATGATGTACTCGCCCGCACCGCCCGGCAGGAAATAGCGCTCGAAAGCCTCGTCCGTCGGAACGAACATGGCTGCGATGTCTGAAAGTTGGTTCTGGTCGCCCGTCAGGTTGTAGGCCGAGCTGGGGTAATATTCATTCCATCCCGGATCATATCTGAGCACCTCCGTCGTCGCCTTGCTCGCACCGTTCGGGTCAACGTTCAGTGCGGCACCCTGCGAGCGTGAGCTCAGGTAGCGCATTTGCATCACCACATCGTGTTGCACATAACCGTTCTGTGCGGCCAATTGCCCGTTCTGTTGCACCCAGTCGTTATAGTTCTTTGTGGTCGCAGCGTCCTCGTAAGGACCGGCGTAGTAGTCAAGCACATGGCTGAAATACTTCGTGTTCTCCTGCTTGGCAATCACCTGTGCCAGGTTGCCCGGCTGCACCAGTACATTCTGCACTTGGTGGATGTAACCGTTCATGCAGGTCACGTCCGACTTGATGACTTTGTTGTCGAAGATATAGACGTTGTTGGCCTCTGCGTCATACTTCTCGCCCGTCAGAATCTCGAAGTCCGAGCCTTCGCCCGTCGTCGTGATGCCGTTGTTTACCATGTGCTCACGAGTGAAGTGGACAATCATCGGCGTGGTGTTGTCCCTCACCACATAGACTCCCTTTCCGGCATCTCGCCACTCGTCCCAATACTTGTTGTTCTTGGGCATGTCGGCTGGTGCGATGTACTGAATGGTGTCAATCACACTGATGTTGGTCGGATGCTTGATGGCCACACCCTCGGCAATGATGTTGCCGGCACTGGCATTGGACAACATCCCAATCAGCAGCGCATTGTCCAGCATCGAACTGTAAAGCAACAGCTTCTTCTGGGCATACGTCAGCTCCTCATACGACGATACGCCCCATTCGTTCTTGGCGAAGAAGCGGGCAAACGCCTCGTCGTTGGCCGGGAAAATGGTTTTGCTACCCGTGCGGTTTAACGTCTCGGCATATCCGAGGTCGTCAATCAGCCGCAAATAATTAGAGAAAGTACCCGTCAGCTTGCCGCCGTCAGGGTTTTGCAACTCAGAGTAGATGCTTCCTCCGAGCCACGCAGGCGTTGACTCTTCGTCCACGTCGCCATAGATATCCTTGAACGTGTTCTCGCAAGAATACAATAGCAACGAACCGAAGAATACGGCTCCAATAAAACTTTTTTTCATGATTATAAGTTAGTAAATACTATATATTTCAGTAGGTTCTTTAGGTCTTGTCTTTGTCCAACGGGCTGGTGTATTATATATAATGTGTAGCATCGATTACAACACATTTTTTTACCATACACCTATCTAAACTGCGCAAAATTAGCATTTTTTATATTTCCCCAACCGAACATGCTTGTTAAATATACTTAAAATACGCATTCCTTTCCACGTATCGCCCTTCATGGTAGAAAATACCCCATCTAAAAATCAAATTCAAGTCACGTACACAAACCTCATTCCACGTTCTTCATCTTTCCTTCAACAATATGATTATCCGCTATTGTACCCCCAGGACGCTGAAGGCGTCTCCGCTCCGTAACCGTAGGTCGGAACGACCTGCGGATGGGATGC
>CAJONZ010000072.1 GCA_905236065.1 uncultured Bacteroidaceae bacterium
CGAAGGACCACATCATCAACGGCAACAAGCACGACAACTTCTGGGAGATGGGCGACACGGGGCCCTGCGGTCCGTGCTCGGAGCTGCATGTGGATAGCCGTCCGGCAGAGGAGAAAGCAAAAGTGCCTGGCCGCGAGCTGGTGAACAAGGACAACCCACAGGTGATTGAGATATGGAACCTGGTGTTCATGCAATTTAACCGCAAGGCTGACGGCAGTCTGGAGGGATTGCCCGCCAAGGTGATTGACACGGGCATGGGCTTCGAGCGCCTGGTGCGCACGTTGCAGGGCAAGTCGTCGAACTACGACACGGACGTGTTCCAACCGCTCATCAAGGTGATGGCCGACATGGCTGGTTGCCAGTATGGCGAGGACGAGAAGAAGGACGTAGCCCTGCGTGTCATCGTGGATCACCTGAGAGCCATTGCGTTTGCCATTGCAGACGGTCAGCTGCCGAGCAATGCCAAGGCGGGCTACGTGATTCGCCGCATCCTGCGCCGTGCCGTGCGCTATGGCTACACGTTCCTGGGACAGAAAGAGGCGTTCATCTACAAGTTAGTGCCTACGCTCGTGGCTGAGATGGGCGATGCCTTCCCCGAATTGCCTGCGCAGCAGAAGCTGATTATGAAGGTGATGCAGGAGGAGGAAAGCTCGTTCCTGCGCACGTTGGAGAATGGCATCAAGCTGTTGCAGGGTGTCATCGACGAAACAAGGGCTGCCGGAAAGACGGAGATTGACGGAGAGAAGGCTTTCACGCTGTTCGACACGTTCGGTTTCCCGCTCGACCTGACGGAACTGATTTGCCGCGAGCAAAGTATGACGGTGGACGAGAAGGGCTTCGATGCTTGTATGCAGCAGCAAAAGGAGCGTGCCCGCAATGCCGCAGAGGTGAAGCTGGGCGACTGGGTGGTCGTAAACGAAGGCGAAGGCGAACAGCTGAGTGAGTTCGTGGGCTATGACTACACGGAATATCCGGCACACATCGTGAAGTACCGCGAGGTGAAGCAGAAGAAGGGTGTGGCCTACGAGATGATTCTGGACAAGACCCCGTTCTACGGCGAGATGGGCGGCGAGGTCGGCGACAAAGGCGTGCTGGTTTCGGAGTTTGAAGAGATAAAAGTGCTGGACACGAAGAAGGAGAACGGTGTTTCCATCCACATCGTCAACAAGTTGCCGGAGAATCCGGAGGCTGAGTTCATGGCCTGTGTGGATGTGGAGCTGCGCCGCGCCATCGAGGCTAACCACACGTGTACGCACTTGTTGGATGCTGCACTGCGCGAGGTGCTGGGTACCCACGTGGAGCAGAAGGGTTCGCTGGTGACGGCGGACAACCTGCGTTTCGACTTCTCGCACTTCGAGAAGGTCACCCCGGAACAAATCCGTGAGGTGGAGCACATCGTCAACGAGAAGATTCGCCAGAACATTCCGCTGGAGGAGTACCGCGACTACCCGATAGAGAAGGCCAAGGAACTGGGTGCCATTGCCTTGTTCGGCGAGAAGTACGGCGACAAGGTGCGCGTGGTGAAGTTCGGCGACTCGGTAGAATTCTGCGGTGGCTGCCATGCGGCCAGCACGGGACAGTTGGGCATGGTGCGCATCATGAGCGAGAGCAGCATTGCCGCCGGTGTGCGCCGCATCGAGGCCATCACGGGCAAGGAAGTGGAGGCAACGTTCGACATGATGCAGGATTTCATGAACGACCTGCGCACGTTGCTGAACAATGCACCCGACCTGTTGACGACCATTCAGCGGGCCATTGCCGAGAATAAGGAACTGCAAAGCCAAGTAGAGGAATACAAGGCGCAAAAGGCCAAGGAGCTGAAGAACGTTCTCATTGAACGGGCAAAGAACATAAACGGTGTGAAGGTGATTTCGGGTGTGCTGCCCGTTGAGCCGCAGTATGCCAAGGACATTGCTTTCCAGTTGCGCAGTCAGTTTACGGAAGACCTGTTGGTTGTTATCGGATGCGCACCGCAGAACAAGCCGACGCTGACCGTGGCCCTGAGCGACGACCTGGTGGCCGAGGGCAAGAATGCCGGACAGCTGGTACGCGAGGCTGCCAAGCTGATGAAGGGTGGCGGTGGCGGTCAGCCGCATTTTGCAACCGCCGGCGGCAAAGACCCGGAGGGCATGAGGGCTGCCATCGAGAAAGTGATTGAATTAGCAGAATTATAATAAAACAAACTCAGACTATGGATGTGAACATTATCAAAGGCGAGAAAATCACAGTGGAAATCGCTGGTCGCCTTGACACTGCGGCAGCCCCGGAGTTCAACGAGGCCATTGCCGATATTATCTCAGAGAAGAACGACGTTGTCTTTGACTGTGCGGAGATGGACTACATTGCCAGTTCGGGCCTGAGGGTCTTCCTGATAGCCCACGACTCGCTGACGGCCAATGGCGGTACGCTCGAAGTGATCAACGTGCAGCCTTCCGTGCAGAGCGTCTTCGACATGACGGGCTTTTCCGTCATGCTGAAAATTATCTCTTAAAGGCTTGGAAAAATTGTAGAATACAAAGTGTAAAATGCAAGCACCGCAGCAACGGGTTCGTTACTGCGGTGCTACGTTTTTAGGGGAATGACTCAGTCCACCAACGTCTGCTCCTTCGGCCAATTCACCAGGAAGACCTGCCCTGTGGCACGGGTGATGGCGGTGTAGAGCCAACGGAAATAGTCGGGTCCCAGCATGTCCTCGGTCATGTAGCCCTGGTCGATAAAGACGTTGGCCCATTGTCCGCCCTGCGCCTTGTGGCAAGTGATGGCGTAGGCATATTTCACTTGCAGGGCATTGAAGTAGGTGTCTTCCTTCATGGCTTTCAGCTTCTCGGACTTCGTGGCCCGTTTCCACTGCGGGCGCTCACCAGGATTGGCCACGTTGATTTCCTCATAGTCGGCCATGACTTGGTTGAAAAGGCGGTCTTGCTGCTCACGGGTCAAGGCCGGAGCCTCGGAATGCAGGGTGTCGAGCAACAGGGTGCAATCCAGCTCATAGTTGTCGTAATCGGGGAAGAAAAGCGTGGCATCGACAAAGCGGAAGCCATACATTTCACGTTCGTTGCGCACCCGCTGCACCCGGACGATGTCGCCATTGGCGATGAAATCGGGGGCATCCGGCTGGTTGCCTGTCCAAAAGTAGTTGTTCTTGGCAACCATCAGCATGTCGTCGGAAGAAAGTTCCTCCTCGCGCCAGAGAATCTGGTTGCGGATACCATTATTATATATATTGGCGCGTTTGTTGCTACGGGTAATCACGATGGTGTCGTCGTAGCCGTCCCGATGGTAACAGGTTTCAAGCGTTTCGATGAGTTCCGTGCCCAGAACCACCTGAATGTCGGGAAATCCGTTCAACCGAAGCCGTGGCAATTGGAAAATATCCTCGTCCGACATTTTTTTCCGCAGAAGGGTCGCATTCCAAAGCACTCCCGACTGCTCTGCCTGACGTACCACCTGCGTCATGGTGTAGCTCATCACGCGGAGGCCGTATGCCTCCAACTCCTCATCCTGAAGCGCAGGGCTCTCCCCCTCGCCCACTGGAGGCAACTGGGCTGTGTCACCCAGGAGAATCAACTTGCAGCCTTTTCCGTTATAGACAAAATGCACCAAATCGTCGAGCAGTCGTCCCGTGCCGTAGATGGAGCCAGAATAGGCATCGTTGCTAATCATGGAAGCCTCGTCGCAAATAAATAGCAGGTTGGCCTTCAGGTTGTAGTTGAGCGAGAAAATGGAATCCTTGTCAATGGACTTTTGCCGATAGATGCGTTTATGGATGGTGAAAGCGGGATGGTCGGCGTAGGAGGAAAGCACTTTGGCGGCACGTCCCGTCGGAGCGATGAGCACACACTCCCGTTTCAGCGTCTCAAGACTCCGAACCAGTGCGCTGACGACGGAGGTCTTGCCCGTACCGGCAAATCCTCTTAAGACAAACACGGAATCCTCGCCTTCCGACAACAAAAAATCGGCAAGCATGTCAATCACTTCTGCTTGCTGAGTTGTCGGTTGAAAGCCGAATTTTTCCGTGATTAGTTCTATAAAATAATCTTTTATCATCTTTTTTCAAAAAAAAATGAAAATAAGTTGCCTCGTTTCGTTTTTATTCCTTATTTTTGTGGCGCAAATGTAGTAAAATAAAAAATAAAAACATAATATCATGAATAAAATTGCGATTAACAGTATTCTTGCTGTTCTTACTATTGGGCTCTGCTACGCTTGTTACGTGAGCATCTATAGTAACATTGCCTTCGATGAAGAAAAGGCTGCCCGTGAGAAATTAGTCATTGAACGTCTGATGCAGATTCGAGATGCAGAGGAGCAGTACAAAATGACATTTGGTTATTATTGCGGCACTATCGACTCTCTTATCGACTTTGTGAAAAGCGGTAAAACTGTTGACAAAATCATCAAGGAAGGTGAACTGACCGACGACCAGCTTGAAGCAGGACTGACCGAGCGTGAAGCTGTGCGTCAGGGTCTCATCAAGCGTGACACGGTTTGGATTACCGCCGCAGAGAAGCTGGGGATTCCAAATCCTGACTCCATGAAATATGTGCCCATCGGCAAAGTGGCAGACGGCACTTTCATGACGGTGAAGGCCATGTACGACAACGAGCACCCCATTGACACGGTCTATCAGGGCATCATCCAGCTGCGCAAGAAAGACCAGTTCAACATGAAGTCGAACGAATGGGAGAATCTAGTTGAGTTCCGTGCCCGCCTGGACGACTATCTCGACGGCATGAATGCAAAGATGGTACGAAACCTGAAGGCTGAGTTGAAGAAACTTCACAAGAATCACGCCGAGCTGATGTTTGACAACGAGGACGACACGGAAGGAGAATGGTACGGCCTACGCATCGGTGACCTCAGCGACCCAAGCAACAAGATGGCCGGTAACTGGGAATAATCGCTTTTTTCAAGAAAGAAAAAACAAAAAATGACAGAAAAGCAATCGCTCAATAAAAGTTTGTCCATTCGCATTTGCACGAATGGACTTTCTTTTTGCTCGTACACCCCTCTG
Source organism: uncultured Bacteroidaceae bacterium (assembly GCA_905236065.1). GTDB lineage: Bacteria > Bacteroidota > Bacteroidia > Bacteroidales > Bacteroidaceae > Minthosoma. Next base: position 5,015 of record CAJONZ010000072.1, read on the forward strand.
GCGAGTACACCATTTATATATAAGGAATACGATGTGCAGCCCACCATTTCATTGGCAGCCAACCTGAAGAACGCACTTCTGCATGATCCCATGCTGAAGGAAGAATACCAGCGTGTCAATGTGCTGATAGCCACCCCACACGCCACGTTCGTTCCCGTGGTAGATTTCGATGCCGACACCGTGGAGGATGTCTATACGTACAATTTCCCGAAAGACACGGCCAAGCACGTCAGCTATAACGTCCTGCGCCGCTCTGGGGTGACCATCATCTTCGGCATCGACAAAAACATCTACCAACTGTTGCTCGATGACTTTCCAAAGGCACGCTTCTACGCATCCTCCAGTACGCTGATTGAGTTTTTCGGGGAGAAAAGCCTCAAGGACGAAGCCAACAAGATGTTTGCCTACCTGCATGAGAAAGAAATGACACTCTACGCATTCAAAGCCGGACGGATGCAATGCGTCAACACCTACACCACAGCCACGATGGAAGATTGCATGTACTTCATTCTGAACCTTTCGCAGCAACTGAATTTCAGCCAGTTCGACGATGTCCTCATGATTGTTGGCGACACCGGCAAAGAGAAAGAGTTGGCCAACAGAATCCAGAATTTCCAGAAAAACGTGAGCGTCATCGACCAGCAGAGCGACTTCCAATTCAGCATTACTGCCGGCAACGCCGCCATTCCCTACGATATGCAAACCCTACTCATTTGCGGCTTCTGACCCATGCGAATCATCCGAGGAAAATACAAAGGACGCCATTTCCCCACCCCGTCCCATTTCAAGGCGCGTCCCACGACCGACTTTGCCAAGGAGGGGCTTTTCAACATTCTCGAAAACAACTATATCGACTTCGAGGGCGACGAACCCACAGCCCTCGACTTGTTTGCCGGCACTGGCAGCATCAGCCTGGAATTACTCAGCCGTGGCTGCCGCCGAGTCGTAAGCGTAGAGAAAGACTTCAAGCACTGGCAATTCCTGCAACGCCTTTCCAAAGACCTGAAAGACCCTGCATGGCTTCCGCTCCATGCCGACGCCTTCAAGTTCTGTCAGCAAAGCAACGAGCACTACGACATCATCTTTGCCGACCCTCCATACGCCTTGGAAAACCTGAAGGACATTCCCGATGCCGTGTTCGGACGGCCCGATGCTTCCGAGGATTCCCTCCTGGCTCCCGGCGGCCTCTTTATCCTGGAACACGGAAAAGACTACGATTTCAGTCAACACCCCTACTTCCTGACCCATCGCAACTACGGAAGCGTAAACTTCAGTTTCTTTAGTTCTTAAAATAACAGCCTTTTCAACTTTCAATGATTAAACTGATAAAAAAATGGTTATGGACTGCCCTTGCAACCATAACCCTTTCCGTTCTTTCCCTTGCACCCATTCCCGACAATCCCCCGTTGGAGGACGTTCCCTTGATTGACAAATGGGTACACTTTGTCATGTATGGTGGCGTCGTCTGTGCCGCATGGCTCGACCGTTACCTCAACCGCTCAAAGACCCATCCTTTGGCCTTTGCCGCCACCATCTTCCTCTACGCAGCCTTCTTCGGCGGCCTGATGGAACTTTTGCAAAGCCTGACAGGCTACCGCAGTGGCGAGTGGCTCGACTTCGTGGCCGACAGCCTCGGCGCACTCTTGGCCACCTTTATCTGCCTTCCACTCAGCAAACTGTTTCCATCGAAGGCTTAACGTCTTCCTGGTCCGCCGCCGCCCGCTCTTCCACCGCCGCCAAAGCTGGGCCGTCCGCCGAAGTTGCCACGGTCGGCATTCGCCGTACCCATCGCATTCTTACCGCCGAAAATGTTCAGCTTGTAAATGATGTGAATCATGCCGTAGCTGTAGATGGAATTGTATTCACTATCGCTCGACTGCATGGCGGTCAGCGTACGGCTGATGTTCGAGCGGTTCTGCAAAATATCATTCCATTCCAGCGAGATGGTCAGCGCATTTCCCTTCAGGAACGACTGGCTGAGTTTCGCATTCCACAAAAACTCATTCGTATTCATGGCTGCCGTCGAATAACCCCTTCTGCTGCTCTCGCTCACGTCCGTCGTGAAGCTCAGGCCGAAAGGAAAATTCAGGTTCATCTCGGCTCCATAGGAGAAGTTCCACGTGTCCAGGTTGCTCGTCGTCACCACATTGTTGCGCGAGTGGTTGTAGTTCATGTTTCCGTTCACGCTGATTTCAAACCAATCCTTGCGGAAGCCGAACGACAGGCGCTCGTTGATGCCAAACTGGTTGGTAGCCGCAATCTCGTCCTCATACATTCGCGGATCCAGGTAGCTCACCTGGTGGTTGTAGTTCAGCGACGTGAACGTGTTCACCGTGAAATACTTCTTCTCGCCCAGTCCACGGTTGAAGCCGCCACCCAGATACGTGTTCCAGTTGCCGTTGATATTTTCCGGCTGCGTGGTTCTTACACCCGTCGTCTCGTTATACCAGGTTCGGTTCGAGATGGCGTTCTGCGTCAGGCCGATGCCACCCCAGGCAAAAATGCCCTGCTGCAAATCCGCGTTGTACGTGTTGAAGTTCATGCGGAAGTTGTGGTTGAACGAAGGCTTCAAGCCCGGATTACCCTTCGAGATGTTCAGCGGATCTGAGTCGTCGGTAATGTCCAGCAAGTTCGTCATCGACGGCTGGTTCGTCCGTCCCCGGTAGAACGTCCTGAACTGCGTCTGCTTGTTGAAGTCATACCTGAAATCCAGGCTTGGGGCAAAGTTATACACCGTGCGCGTCACCTCCGGGTAGTCCGTGCCCATGTACTTGTAGTCCAGCGTCGTGTGCTGCGGCAGGAAGTCCACGCCGAAGCTCAGGTTATACTTCTCGCCCACCTTGCGGAAGCTCACGCTCGCCGTGTGGTTGTCGTTACGGTACTCCGAGTACTGCGACAGTCGGTTGGCCACCGAGTCCGTATAGGCATCCGCATTCGCTGGGAACAGCTGGAGCATCTGGTCCAGGGCGCCCGCCACGTTGTAGCGGTTGGTTTCCAGGGCATCCTTCAGCGCATAGTACTGCACGATGTCGTCCGCCCACACATTCGCCTGTCGGTCGTTCTTCGAGTAGCTGTGGTTGTAGCGGTAGCTGAACTGCAGATACGTCTTGTAGGCAATCGGCTCCGAGTAGGTCAGCTGCAACGAATAGTTCCACGAGTTTGCCGGCGTATTGTAGTATCGGTTGTTGCTCGTTGACGACAGCGTCTGCCGGTAGCCGATGTTCGAGGCCGAAAGCTGCTTGCTCTCCGAGTCGGAGAAACCGCCCGTCGCCCTGAACGTAATGTTCCTACCCTCGTTGTTCAGGCGTCGGTTGGCCTGGAACTCGCCGTTCGCATTTTTGCTCGTGCTGTAGCTCTGCTGGTAGCTCGTGTTCTTGTTCACAATCAGTTGGTAGATGGAGTCCGCATCCAGCACATGGTCCTCCGCGAACTTCAGCGGGTCGCTGCTCGCCCTTTCGTAGTCGTCGGGATTGTCCGTGAACGTAGCCCGTCGGCTGGTGTTGTATCCCCGGTTCCTCTGGTAGCCCCCGCTGGGTCGGAAGATGATGTTCGTCATCGAGTCCGGTTTCCACTCAAAGCGGAAGTCCATGTTCACCGAGATGTTGCTCGTCTTGTTCACGCTCTGCGAACGGGTGAAGGCTCCCGTGCGGGTCACGAAACTCTGGATGCTCTGCTGGTTCTGCACGTCCGAGCCATTGTAGCGGAAACGCACGTTACCGCCCGTCTCCAGCTTGTCCGACGTCGTGGCAAAATCAAAGCCCAGGTCTTTATACGCCTGCAAACCATTGCCGCCACGGCCCCATCCACGGCCACCACCGCCGCCGAAGCCCCGGTCGCCCGTATTGTTGGCCGACCCAATCAGCGTGGCCCGCTTCGTGTCCGTGTATCGGTTCACCATCAGCTTCTCGCTGTAGCGGTGCTCCGTACCGATGGCCGCGTCGAAATTGCCGAACCATCCTTGGTTCATGCCCTTCTTGAACGTCAGGTCGAGCACCGTCTCCTCCTCGCCGTCGTCGATGCCCGTCACACGCGCCAGGTCGCTCTTGCGGTCATACGACTTGATGCGGTCGATAATCTTCGTGGGGATATTCTTCAGGGCGATATTCTTGTCCGTCAGGAAAAACTCCTTGCCATCCACCAGGATTTTCGACACCGTCTTGCCGTTGATGGTGATGTTTCCCTCGTCGTCAATCTCCGCGCCCGGCAGCTTCTTCACCAGTTCCTCCAGGGCCGAACCCTCCGACGTGCGGAACGCCGAGGCATTATACACCAGCGAGTCGCCGCTCACCTGCACCTGTGCCGCGTTGGTACTCACCACGGCCTCCTTCAGCATCTTCACGTCGTCGCTCAGGGTGACGTAGCCGATGTTCACGTTCCGTTCCTTCTCGTTGGTCAGATCCAGCGGCAGCACATGGTCGGTATAGCCGATGAACGTCACCTTCAGGGCATACTTGCCCTTCTTCACGTTCTGAATCCTGAAGGCACCCTTCGCGTCCGTCGCCGCACCCGCCACCATGACGCTGTCGGGCAGCGAGAGCACCCGCACCGTGGCCGAAATCACAGCCTCGTTCGTGCTCTTCTCCATGACGATACCCGACACATTGAACTTGCTCTGCGCCACAGCGGCCAGCGACAAGGCGCAGAGCAAAACTTGAAGTAGAAATCTTTTCATTATGATTGTTTGGGATAAATTACAATTTCAGAATAATACGTCGTACTCGCTATTTTGTGCATGTTATACTCGCTTTTACATCTTTTTGATGACAAAGTTACGCAAACGTTTAATCAGGAATTTTATTTTTTGACAGAAATATACGTTTTTTTGGCAAATTTTATAATATATAGAGCCTTATTAACGCTTTTCCCACCCCATGCGCCTCCATTTAGCCACCCCTCACTCCCCTCCGTCGGAAAAAAGGAGCAAGGAATCCCTGTTTCTGAACCAGTTACAACGCTGAACTCTTTCGGAGATGACGCAGTACTCTATTCAACTCAACGCAGAACTCTTTTCGTGAATAGAGTACTGCGTCGTTTTGGAATGAGTTCGGTGGCTTTCAAGAAGCAGGGGGGCACAAATGAGACACATTATTATATATATACAAAAAAAGAAAGTGGGAATCGCCTGATTTCTTAGGTGTTTTGCCTGTAATGTTGCCATTGGGAACACGTTTGTGGAAATTTAGGACACAGGGGTTATAAAAAAATGTACTTTTATCGGAAAAAACCAAAAGATTTTGCGTAAAAAGTTTTTTTGGTCAAAAATATCTTTATAACTTTGCAACACAAAACTTTAAATTTACCAAAACTATGACAAAAGCAGAGATTGTTGCTAACATTAGCAAAGAGACTGGAATTGAAAGCAAGAAGGTTCTTGCAGTTGTAGAGGCATTCATGGTTACCATTAAGGACACCATCGCAAAGGACGAGGACATTTTCCTCCGTGGTTTCGGTACATTCACGACTAAGACCCGCAAGGAGAAGATTGGCCGCCTCATCAAGGAGAACAAGTCGGTCGTTGTGCCAGAGCACAAGATTCCGTACTTCAAGCCTGCGGACGTGTTCAAAGATGTACTCGTTAAGAAGTAATCCAAAACACCCTTTTAGGTGAAAGAGGAAAAGTGAAAAATGAAAAATCCAAGTAGGTTGCTTGCAGCATACGCCCTTGCGTGGAAACTTGGATTTTTCATTCTTCACTTTTCATTTCGTCCCTTGCCCTCTTTCCGATGACCTTCCTCCCCCGATGGAGGGGACGGTCAGGAGGGGGCGGTTTTTCATGTTCAACGCTATACTTCCAACCTCTTTGACGCTTGACATTCTCATCTGCACCATCGACGACCGCATTGGCAGGGTCGTTGATGTTCTTCTCCCCCCCATGGAGGGAGTAAGATGGGTTGTGTCCATGCAATACACGGACGAGCGGATGCTGGAGCGGGTGCCCACGGTGCTCAGGGAACGGACGGACGTGACGCTGTGTTTCCTGCCGGGAAGAGGACTCTGCCGCAACCGCAACCACGCCCTGCGACAGGCTCAGGGCGACATCGTGCTGATTGCCGACGACGACTGCCGCTACACCGCCGAGGGGCTGCAAAGCGTGGTCAGGAAGTTTGAGATGCGTCCCGACGTGGATATCATCTGCTTTGCAGCGGAAAGCCACGAAGGCGTTCCGCTAAAGGCCTACCCGGCGACGCCCCAGAGCTACGAGACGGCCAGGAAGGAAGGATATTTCCCCGCATCGGTGGAAATGAGCATGAGAAGGGGGCTGGGCATCCTGTTCGACGAGCGTTTCGGCCTGGGCAGCGAGCGACTTTGCGCCGGCGAAGAGGAAGTCTTCATGAAGGATGCCACCAGCTGCGGCTACAGGGCTTTGGTCTGTCCGACGGTGATTGTGCGCACCTGCGGCGACACGACGGGAAGCCGCTTCGTGGGCAACCGACGGATGCAACTGACCAAGGGAGCCACGTTCCGCTATGTGTTCGGAACGTATGGGGCCATCTGGCGCACGGTGAAGGAAGCAGGCTGGTGGCTGGTGAAGGAGAAAGCCAATCCGATACCCATACTCTATAACATGCTGAGGGGAATATGGATATTACAATAGTCATCCCTGCACTGAATCGCAAGGAATATCTGCGGCGGACGCTGGAGAGCATTCCTGAGACGTATGCCGTCATCGTGGTCGATAATGGCAGCACGGACGGAAGCTATGCGTGGTGTCAGGAATACGCCAAGCGACGGAGCAACCTGTACGTGGCTTCCTGTTCAAAAGCCGGTGCCGCCGCCGCCAGGAACCAAGGACTGGGCCTGTGCCAAAGCAAGTGGATCTACTTTTTCGACTCCGACGATTTGTTTACGGGACTGCCGGATGGCTGGGACGAACAGGCTGACCTTGTCTGTATTCCCACCCGACAGCAGAGAAACGGGAGAATCAAGACCCGTGCATACGAAGCGGTGGCTACGCCCCACACGCACATCCTGAACCTGATGCTGAATACGCAGGGGATGATTTTTCGCACGGCTTTCCTGCAAGCCATTGGCGGATGGGACGAGCGATGCCTGATTTGGGACGACTGGGAACTGGGCGCAAGGGCGTTGCTCCATCGTCCTCGCGTACAATGGATTACCAAGGAGGCATACCACACCATCTTCGTTCATGCCAACAGTCTGACGGGCTCTGACTACTCTTCCCGAATCGACAAAATCATTGAGACGTTGCGCATTGTCTTTGAGGACATCTACGATGCAGAAAAGAACGCATCGCTGTCCTCCGGGCTCTGCAACAAAGCCTTTGCAGCCTTGTTCTACCGCTGCCACATCCTGTGTGGGCAGGTGCAGCGGGAAGGTGACGAGGAGGCCGCACGAAAGGTTCGCCATTTCATTTCCGAAAGATTTCAGGTGAATCGGCAGAGCCAACAAATGGGGCAGTTGCTGGAATGGGGTGCGAAGAAAGGTGTCAGGGGAATGTGGAGAATCGCCCTGTGGGCAATGCCTCAATGAAAGAGGCACTAAACGCCCAGCGTTTTGTAGAAATCCAAATATTGTTTTGCAACCTTGAGGTAATCGTGATGCTTCTTCACGTATTCCACGCTTTCACGTTTCAACTGTGGGATACGTTCCGGATGCAGCACCAGTTGCTCGATTTCGTGGAAGCAACTTTCGTAGGTAGGTTGCACGTTGATGATGGGACGAAGGACACGCTCGTCCAGGATGGCATAATTCTCCGGTTCTCCCCCACCGATGTCGATGATGCCTTTCGACATGGCCAAAAGGGAGTTCATGGCCGGCGTGTAGCTGTAGAGTTGGTCGAGAAGGGCGTCGGAGGCATCCATCATCTTCTGGTATTGGGCAAACGGTACACCTTCGGCGATTTTCAGCTCCAGACGACCGGGGTATTTCTCGCAGACCGCCTTCGCCGCCGCAAGCATAATGTCCAGTCCCTTGTAGGCGACACGGTCGGGCGTGAGACCGACGAAGAGACGAAGGGGGCCAGTCCCTCGCCCTGGGACGGAGGGAAGGGGCTGCATTTTGATGGGGAAAGGAATGAACTTCAATTTTTCCCGTAACGTCGGTACTGCGTCATACGTGGCCCAATACTCATAGAGTCCCGCCACGATGCCGTCGCAATCTTCCGCCACCAGACGACAAAGCGCCTCCTTCGACGTTCCGACCATGTCCCTGCGGAAAACTTCGGCAGCCTCGTCATGGCGGATTTCGTCGCCGAAGTTGAAGTCACTATAACGCAGGGGACGAAGCTCGGTGTTCACCTGTGCCCAGTAGTAATCCATCCCGAAAGCCCCCATCACCACCTTGCCGTTGTGACGGCGGATGTAGTTGTAGAGCGGGGCAATGCGTTCGGCCTTCAGCTCCACGAAAACGGGATTGATGAGTTGCACGACATCGTAGCCACGGAACTGCGGCAGGGCTTTCAGCAATCGCCACAGAAACGAAGTGTTGTTCTTCCAACCGAAGTCGCGCCGCAGGTCAATGTCCCGGGGATATGCCTTCCAGTGGTCGCCGTCGCTGGCCACCACGCATTCATGTCCCAACGCCTTGAACCCCTCGGCCAAGGTGCTGTGAACATTGGAATAGTCGCCCAGAAGAAGTATTTTCATCGTCGTCTGCCAAATTTTGACACAAAGTTAATACTTTTAATAATAATACACCTTCTGTTACGTTATTATTAATAATTATTAAATTTCCCATTTCTTCTTTTTTGCAGAAAAAGGGAAGGATTCAAGTACGTCTATGCCGATTCTGAAAAAGATAAAATCCATGATTGAGACCCTTCGACCTCCGCAGTCTGCCTCCGTCATGAAGATGAACGCTGAATACTTTTTAAGGCGTCAGCTACTCACGCAACTGACGCTGAACGCAACGACGCAGGGAATCGCAAAGGAGAGGAAGGGAGAGGAGGAAGTCATCGTCTCGCTGACAAGCTATGGACGACGCATCCAGGAGGTGTTCCTGCCGATTGAAAGCATCATGCAGGGGACGGTCAAAGCCGACAGAATCATCCTGTGGGTCGATGAGCGCCTAAAAACAGCGGCATTGCCCATCACGCTTTTGAGGCAACAGGAGAGAGGGTTGGAAATCCGATTCACGAAAGACATCCGTTCCTACACAAAACTCATTCCCGCCTTGAAAGCCTTTCCTGAGAGCCTCATCGTCACCATTGACGACGACGTGATTTACCCGTATGACTTCCTTGAAAACCTGATGAACGTCCACCGCCAACATTCTGAAAGCATCTGTGCCAATGTCGTCTTGAAAATGGAGAAAGACCGTGACGGCAAGTTCCTACCCATCAAGGAGTGGCCCTACATCACGGAGGACATGGAGGGGGAAGCGCTGTTTTTCGAAGGGTTCGGTGGCGTACTGTACCCAGCGCACTGCTTTACGGAAGAGATTCTGAATGAGGAAGTCTTCACAGCCCTTTGTCCAACGGCAGACGACGTTTGGTTCAACGCCATGGCTAAAAAGGCTGGCCGCAGCATCCGCTTGGTGGACATCCATCCTTACGACTACATTGCGAATGTCAACCCGAACGTACAGGACACGGCGTTGTACCTTGTCAACAACAATGACGAGCAGAACAACGACAAACAGATTATTGCCGTCTGGGAGAAATATCTAAGATGAAAGAGAGCAACAACACGGCACCTTCCGGCCAAACGACCACCTACGACCACGTGTTGAAATATACGTGGCTTTTCGGCGGTGTACAAGGCATCAACATGCTGGTAGGCGTTGTGCGCAATAAGATTGTCGCCTTGTTGTTAGGCCCGGAAGGGACGGGACTCATCAATCTGTTCAACAACATCACAAAACTCATCAACGAGATTACCAGTTTTGGCATCTCCTTCAGCGCCGTCAAGCATATTGCCGAACTGAGGGACGAGGAAACGCCTTCCGACGAGCAAAAGCAACTCCTTCAACACTACATCAACGTGGTTCGCACCTGGAGCGTCACCACGGGTCTTTTGGGACTGTTCATCACCCTGCTGCTGGCACCGTTCATCAGCCGGGCAACCTTTGGCAGCGAGCAATACACCGCCGACATCGCCATCCTTTGCCCCCTGAGCCTCTGCCTCACCATCACGGGCGGAGAACTTGCCATTCTGAAAGGTATCCGGCGCTTGAAAGAAATTGCCATTGCCTCCGTGCTTGGAGCCATCGCCGCCCTGCTCATCTGTACACCGATCTATTATTATTGGCGCATGAGTGGCATCCCCGCCTCCCTGGTACTTTGCTCGACGGCCACCACCCTCATCACCTGCCATTTCTCCAACAAGGCTGCCTCATGGCGCTCGTTCAACATCTCCAAGCAACTCTATGCCGACGGAATTCCCATGATAAAACTGGGCATTGGATTCATCTGTGCTGGCGTGATGGGCGAAGGAACGGCCTACATTACCCGTGCCTTCATCATTCGGTTGGGCGACTTGGCCGACGTCGGACTGTACAACTCCGGCTACATGATGGCCGTCACCTATGCCAGTGTCGTTTTCATTGCCATTGAGGCCGACTATTTTCCCCGCCTTTCTGCTGCAAAATCTGACGTTCGGAGCCAGAACTTCACCGTGAACCAACAGATTGAGGTCTGCACCTTGCTCATCGCTCCCTGCCTGGTCGTCTTCGTCACCCTGATGCCCTTCATTGTGCCGTTGCTGTTCTCCTCACAGTTCATCAATGCCGTCCCCATGTCCATCGCCGCATCCTTTTACATGCTTTTCCGGGCATTCAGTCTGCCCACCGCCTACCTCTCCCTGGCACACGGCGATTCGTTTGTCTATATGCTGACGGAATTTGTCTATGACCTGCTCGTCGCCATCTGCACACCCCTTGCCTTCTACTACTGGGGCCTGCAGGGTTGCGGCTTTGCCCTCTCCTTTGCGGGACTCATCTATCTGATAGTCATTCAGACGCTCTACCACCGAATCTACGGTTTTACCCTCGACCGCCAACTGCTTCCGCTCTGCCTGCTCCAGCTCTTTTTGCTCACCGTCACCGTCTGCATCTCCCTGCAAGCCGACGGCCCCATCCGCTGGGGCATCAACGCCATTGCCGTCGTCGTTTCCGTTTTCTGCTCACTGCGCATGATACAACGCAAAACCACCTTGGCCCGTCAATTGCTCAAAAAGTTCAGAAGAAGATGAAAGTCACTGTCCTTGTCGCCGTCTATAACACAGAGAAATACCTGCACAAAAGCCTGGACTCGCTGCTTGCCCAGACCTATACCGACTTGGAGATTCTCTGTGTCGATGATGGCTCCAGCGACGGTTCCTTGGAGATTCTCCACGAATATGCCGAGCGGGACAAACGCATCCAGGTGTTTCATCTGAACGAAAACAAAGGACCAGCCGTGGCACGCAACACCGCCATCAGCCACAGCACCGGCGACCTTGTCGCCTTCCTCGACAGTGACGACTGGTTGTCGCCAACGTCCATTGCCCAGACCGTCGAAGTGTTCCAACGTCATCCCGAGACCGACTGCGTACTGATGCGCCTCGTCAAGGTACAAGCCGACGGAACGGAGAAGGAATACACCATGGACGCCCATTTTCCCATGACGGGGAAGGAAGCCTTTGAACGTTCGCTCAACTGGCGCATCCACGGCGTGTATATGGTCAGGGGCGACATCCAACGTCGCATTCCCTACGACGACACCTGCCGCAGCTACAGCGACGACAACACCACACGCCTCCACTATCTCAGCGCACGGCAGGTTGACCTTTCTCCCGGCACCTATTTCTATCGTCAGCATCCACAGAGCATCAGCCACGTTTCCGACATCAGCCAGTTCGACTTCCTCAAAGCCAACGAACACATGCAACAGCTACTCACCGAACTCGGCGTGGAGCCACGCCTGCTGGACATGCACGAGGAAGTACGCTGGCGCAACCTGATTGCCTGCTATCTGTTCTACTTTCAGCACCGCACCCACTTCTCCCCCGCAGACAGGCAGTACGCCCTCGGCCAAATGCGACACGCTTGGCAGCAGATAGAAACAAAAAACTTGCCACGCAGCCTGCGCAGCAAGTTTGGTCACATTCCCACTCCTTGGTGGTGGCTCTTCCGTGTAGAGGAAGAAATCTATTTTTCTCTTCGTCGCCTGTTCTCCACTAATACAGGGGCACGTTGATGTCGAACACCAGTTCCGCATCCTTCAGGCGGGGATGGTGGGCGTCTTTCTCACTCAGAATCCTGTTTTCTTTTGGCACCCGCCAGTCGATGCCCAAATCCGGGTCATCCCAGGCAATGGCCCCCTCGCTCTGCGGCGCATAGTAGTTGTCACACTTATACTGGAACACAGCCTCGTCGCTCAACACCGCAAAGCCGTGGGCAAAGCCACGGGGCACAAAGAACTGGCGATGGTTCTCTGCCGTCAGTTCCACGGCCACATGCTGGCCAAACGTCGGGCTGCCCTTGCGAATATCTACGGCCACATCCAGCACTGCACCCTTCACCACACGCACCAGTTTCGACTGCGTGAACGGCGGTTTCTGGAAGTGCAGACCGCGCACCACGCCTGCCGTTGACATGCTTTCATTGTCCTGCACAAACTGTGTCTTGCAGACTTTCTCCTCAAACTCACGCTGCGAGAAACTCTCAAAAAAATAGCCACGGGCATCCCCGAACAGACGGGGCTCGATAATCTTTACGCCCTCTATCGCTGTGTCAATTACATTAATCATAAAGATTCATCTTGATAATTTGCCGCAAAATTACGGAAAAATATCTACCTTTGCAACGAAAAACAGATAAAAATATAGATACACATGCACAACGTCATCATCTCCACCAATATTCACGACACTTTGACACAAGCCATCGCCGCAGTTGAACACGACAAACTTTTCCTGCTCTGCGACGAGACCACCCGCCAGCTCTGCTTTCCCCTCGTCCAAGATATTCCCACTCTCGCGGCGGCCATTCCCATTACCATCGGAGCCACCGACACACACAAGACCCTGGACACACTCTCCGACGTATGGACAGCCCTCAGTCAGGGCGGCGGCACCCGCCACTCCCTCCTCATCAACCTGGGCGGCGGCATGGTGACCGACCTTGGCGGCTTTGCTGCCAGCACCTTCAAGCGCGGCATCGCCTACATCAACATCCCCACCACCCTGCTCTCTATGGTTGATGCCAGCGTGGGCGGAAAGACGGGCATCAACTTCAACGGACTGAAAAACGAGGTGGGTGTCTTCAGCCAGCCCCGCACCGTCCTCATCGACACGCACTTCCTCCGTACCCTCGACCGCCCCAACATCCTCTCCGGCTATGCCGAAATGCTGAAGCACGGTCTGATTTCCACCCCCGAACACTTTGCCGCCCTGCTCAACTTCGACCTCGATTCCATCGACTACCCCCTTCTGGGTCGCATGGTCGGCGACAGCGTAGCCGTCAAGGAACGCATCGTGACCGAAGACCCCCTGGAGCACGGCATCCGCAAGGCCCTCAACCTGGGCCACACCGCCGGCCATGCCCTTGAAAGCTGGGCCCTCAGCCGCCAACCCATCCTCCACGGTTACGCCGTGGCGTGGGGACTCATCTGCGAGCTCTATCTCTGTTGCACAAAAACCAACTTCCCCACGGAGCCCATGCGCCAGGCCGTCCGCTTCATCCGGGAACACTACGGCATCCTGCCCATCACCTGCGACGACTATCCCGAACTCCACCAACTGATGACCCACGACAAAAAGAACACCGCCGACACCATCAACTTCACCCTCCTCGGTGGCATCGGCGACATTCGCATCAACCAGACCGCCACCCGCGAGGAAATCTACGAATCCCTCGACTTCTTGCGCGAAGGTTAAGCCCTCTCCGGCTCACGGTATTCTCCTTTTACAAGCGGATTGAACTGCTTCCGATTTCACGCAGAACTCTTCTCGTCAGTAGAGTTCTGCGTGAAATCGAATAGAGTACTGCGTCATCTCCGATAGAGTTCTGCGTGATTTTAGCCCCTTCCGAACCTCCTTGACTCCTTGGAAAAATTGTCCCGCAGAAATGGCAGAAATGGCAGAAAAGACTTCGCATGGCGAAGCCCTCCCTTAGCTCCTTGGCTCCGTAGCCATAAAAAAATCTAAGGAGGAAAGGAGGAAAAGGAGCGTCGGCGCAACACGCCGATGGAAACTCCTTGGCTCTTTAGCAAAAGTCTCATGGAAACAGGAAAAAAGAGCAGAAAGGACTTCGCATGGCGAAGTGAAAAATTTCTTTTATTTCTTTCATTTCTGCGGGACTTTAAAAAAATGTCACACTGAAAGCACAGATATACACAGAAATAAAAATCCGCCGGGGCATCGTGTGGATGTCTCGGCGGATATTTTTCTTGGGGAAATAAAGTCGGTGTTAGCCTTTCTTCACAGCTTCGGTGAAGTCCGACCATTCCTCTACACGGTAGCCGCGGATGTCGCGGACAGACTTGCGGAACCATTCGATTTCCTTCAAGGCATTGATAGCGTTGAAGAGGTTCAGCAGATTGTCGGCAATGGTCATGTCGAAACTCAGTGCATACATAGGCTACATGGCGGGTTTAAAGAGATATCCCTTCTCAAAGTAGATCTCTCCGTCGGCAGTCTTGGCCGAGATGACCGTACCCACGAAGGGGTTTGCTTCCACGTCAATCACTGTGCCTAGTGTCCAGTCGCTCTTGTGCGTCACCTCAGGCGAAATCAGCACGTTGTCTCCTAATCTTGCTTCCATAATTCTCGTCGTTTATACGTTACGGCTGCAAAGCTACAACAAATTTCCGATATTCGCGCCAAGGAGGGCACTTTTTTTATTCTACGGAGCCAAGGAGCTAAGGGAGGGCTTCGCCATGCGAAGTCTTTTTTACCATTTCCTTCATTTCTGCGGGACAATTTTTTCAAAGGCACACAGAAAGCACAGAGATGCACAGAAATTTTCCATCGGCGTGTTACGCCGACGCTCCTTTTCCTCCTTAGACAAAAATTTCCGCAGAGGTAAAAATATCCGTTTGTCTCAGTATGTCAAAGAACGATTGTTGATTTGGGGTCGCCTGTCGGCGAGTCCGAAATGTTAGAACCCGAGAACAGGTCTTACCTTGTATTGAGTCGTCTTATCCCTGGCGCCCCAGTAGTTAGAGTATGAGAAGCGCCAAGCGTTGGTATCATTATATCCGGTTGAAGACCAGTTTTCGCCAGAGATGGCCGTGCCGCCTGCACCGGTGATATAGGCATTCACGTTGTCATCGTAGGTTTTTCCATCACTATCAGATCTTGTCGAGCCGAGGTTCGTGAATATCGCCGTGTAGTCGGCCCTCGTCGCTACAGCCCAGTTGGAGACGGTGGTGCTTCCAAGCGTGGTGTAGCTGGGCAGGTTGCTGCCGCGGGCATCATCGTCGGGCAACACTTTCAGTGTGGTGCCGGCGTAGTTGGTCTCGGATGCCCAGCCATTGATGGTAGCCCATACCTGCTTCGGTGCGTCCTCCAGTGACATAATCAGGCCATGGCCAGTCTCCGTCACCTTGCCCACAATGCCCACGACGGTCGTCACCTTGTTTGCCTGAGCGGCGGTGGCATACACGTTTCCGTCGGCGCCGATGACATTGCCCACATGCTCGCTCGTCACTTCTGACAGTGCGCAGAGCGAAATGCGCGTCACCGTCACGCTGGCCGGGGCGAAGAGGCTGTTGGTCACGCTGCACGTGCCCTCCTTGTAGCCGAGGAAGCCGCCGAATGCGTTGCCGCTGCCATCGTTTTTGCCTGCTGCCGGCAGGAAGACGCAGCCCTCGGCCTCCAGCGTGGTTCACTGCGAGGTGCTGATGGTGTTCGTCGTGTAGTTGGCGGTAGTCACCGTGAGGCTCACGCTGCCAGCCGTCCAGCCGTCGGGCATCAGGATGAGGCCCTTCACGTCGCAGACCGTGGCCTTGGTGCGCAGACTACTACTGCTGCGTCCGAGCAGATACGTCCACTCGTCCTTGGTCAGTACCGACCAGCCCGTGGTGCCGCCGACGGAAATGCTGCTGTTGGCCGACTGCCAGTTGAACAAGTCCTTGTTATCGTCGGCCTGGCTCGCGCCGATGTAGTCGTACTGATTCGTGGCGAAACTGTAGGTGCTGCCGTTGTACTTCAGGTTGCCCTGCGAGAACACCACCTTCTTCACGGCGCTGACGGAGAACTGGCCGTTCATGGCCCCGTTCGTCCACGCCCATGCGCCCTGCGCTATTGTCAGCAGGGTGGCAAAGATGAATAGTAGTTTCTTTTTCATTTGCAATTTGTTTTTTAAAGGGTTAATAAGATAATGATTAAAATAAGCTTGTAGGAATCTTTGTAGCTGGGTACAAAAAACAATCAGGCTTCCCTTGCCCGAAAGCAAAGAAAGCCGTATCTTGGCGCGGGTGCCCGCGCCTCTTCATTCGCACGTAGTTTAGAGAATAATAGTGAGTGAGTGAGTGTTCAAATTATCGAGACCGTCAAACAATCGGGCAACAATCTGCTGCCCGTTAACATAGTTTACGGCATGTCCGTTTTGGTGGTGCATTATTATCTCTTATACAAAAACGGCTACAAAGGTACGAAATAATCCGCAAAATATTCGCAACCGCACGGAAAAATTTACAGAAGGTCGCCGCAAGCGGCGATGGCCCCGACCTCGCCCTTTTCCGAAGCCTCGGCTTTAAAGTGCTTAAAGCCGACACCTTCGGAGGGCTGAGGCCAACGACCGAGGCAAAATGACATACTCACATTTTGCCTCGGTCGCTTTTATGCGCTATTGATTATCAGAACTGTCAAGGAAGGTTGGTTACGATGATGAAACCACCCTGGTCGGCCATGGTGACTTTCACCTTCTGAGGATTGGAAACCTTGAGTGCGGTTTGCTGGGGCTCACGAGTCTTGGGGTTGTCGCTGTAGAGCGTGGCGCTCATGCCTTTCTCCAGCATGGGGAGAGAGAGCGTGAGAGTGAGCGGTGCGCCCGTGGCATTGTTGCCGGCGATGTACCATTGTGCACCGTGGCGACGGGCAAGGACACAGTACTTGCCGGGATAGCCGTCGATGAAAACCGTTTCGTCCCAGGTGGTGGGAACCTGACGCAGGAAGTCCATGCTGAGTGGCGGGGCAATGGCGCCCTTGGCATTGAAATCGTATTTGGCCGGGAGTGGCTGCGCGTCGGTGCCGGCAGCGGGCAGGTTTTCGGGCGTGATGGCAAAGTTCTGGATGGGGTTCTGGAAGAGGACGCAGGTGGCCAGCTCGTGGCAGTCGGTCGTGCGACGTGTGTTGCCGCCCGTGTTGCCCCGGTTGATGTGGCGGTTCATGAAGCAGCCGCCGAACTCCATGCAGCCGATGGTGTTGCGGATGAAGGGGTGCGTGGCCGCATCCTTGGCCTCCTTGTCGGCTGCGCCTTGGCTGAAGTAGATGTTCTCACTGGCCAGCACGGCCTCGCTGCCTACGTAGTTGGGGTACATACGCTCCCAGCCACGCGGAATGGTGCAGCCGTGGAAGATGACCATGATGCCGCAGTCGTCGGCGTCGGTGAGAATCTGCTCGTAGAGGCGCAGGGTCTCCTGCTTGTCGCCGCCGAAGAAATCGACCTTGATGCCCTTCACGCCGAGCTGCTGCATCCAGCGCATGTACTGCTTGCGGATGATGGGGTCGGACATGATGTTGATGGGGCCCTGCTCAATGTCGTTCCACCAGCCACTGGAGCTGTACCACAGGAAGACATCGACGCCCTGGCTCTGAGCATAGCGGATGAGGTCGGCCATGCGCTCCTTGCCGATGTTGTTGTCCCACCAGTTGTCGATGAGCACATACTGGAAGCCCATGCGCTTGGCCAGTTCGATGTACTTCACCTGGTCGTCCCAGCAAATGGAATTATCTTGCCAAACAATCCACGACCACGTGCCTTTACCATATTTATAATTATGGGCCGTTTCGTAGCGTGGCTCCACATAGTCCCAGGGCACGGTGGTCTCGACAATGGGTTTCAGCGAATGGCCAACGGTGATGGTGCGCCAAGGCGTTGCGCCAGGCAAGGCGAAGGCGGGCTCGATGGTGCCGTTGCCGTTGTTTTCCTCTGGCATGGGGAACTCCAGCGTGTAAAGTCCGTCGCCCTTCATGTCGGAAAGGCGGGATGCGCAGTAACGGCTATCGACCCCCGTTTCTGAAATCAGCACCCAACCGTTCTGTGTGCCCTGCGGAACACGGAACAGGCAGGGGAAGGTGTAGCCGTGGCCATAGCCGGAACGAGTTGCCATTGGCTCATCGTATTTGTATTCCTCCTCATAGCTGGGTTTGGTGCCCTTCCAGCCAATCATGGCATGGGACTGCGGCGTGAGGAAGGTGGTGGTCTGCGAGGGGAAGTCGAAGCCTGTGACCTCCTTCATGATGCGGATAGAGAATTTCTTTTCGTTCACCCGATCCTCCTGATTCGGTATTCTGTAACGGAAAGCTATGTCGTTATTGCTGACACGGAACTCCACATCAAAATACTGGTTACGGTTGTTTTTCAACTGAATAACCAACTGGTTGGAATTGACCTGAACTTTGCTGAACTTACTGGCACGGAGGTCATAATCATATTGAAACGT
The DNA here is from genome assembly GCA_905236065.1 of uncultured Bacteroidaceae bacterium. Classification (GTDB taxonomy): domain Bacteria; phylum Bacteroidota; class Bacteroidia; order Bacteroidales; family Bacteroidaceae; genus Minthosoma. The sequence continues at coordinate 23,565 of CAJONZ010000072.1, forward strand.
GGCCGTACCCTTGCCCACCCATTTCAGGTTCTGGGAGAAGTCGCCGATGTTGGCCACGAAGCCAAGGGGAGAGTCGTCGAGCATCTGCTGGCCGTCGTAGGTAACGGAATAGACGGGCTTGCCGTCTTTCAAGTCGAAGTTGAGTTTCAACTTACCATCTGGGCCAGAGACGGTTACCGTCTGGGCAAAGGATGTGGCACAGAAAGTGAAGAATGCGAGAAGCGAAAAGTGGAAAGTGAGAAATTTACGTTTCATGGCTATTATAAATTATGTATTAGGATTCGTCAGGGGTTCGCGGAAGGCTTCGATGGCCTGTTTTGCCACGTCGATGGCCTGCTCCATCGTCATGTTCTCCAACCGACCGCCCGCAGCATTGAAGTGGCCGCCGCCATTAAAGAAGCGGGCAGCCATGTCCTTGGCCGAGACGTCGTCATAAGAGCGGATGGAAACCCAAATCAGGGGTTTCTCGGAGTCTTCGCGCAGGGAGATGGAAAGCCGATGTCCCCGAATAGCCAGCGGCATGTTGACCACCCCCTCCATGTCGCCCTTCAGGTAGTTGAAGCGTTTCAGTTCCTCCTTGGTGAGGCTGAAGATGGAGGCATGGAGCTCGGGGAAGACCTGTAGCTTCTCGTAGAGCACGTAGCCCATCAGGCGGAAGCGGTCGGCGGTGAAGAAGTTATTGATGTTGCGCACGATGCGGTCTTTGTCAATGCCTTTGCGAAGCAGTTCGGCCACAATCAGGAAGATGTCGGGGTCGTTGCTGTTGAAGGAGAAGCCACCCGTGTCGGTGTACATGCCTGCATAGATATCCTCGGCGGCATGGAGGCTCAGATGGTCAACGGCACCGATGGCCGTAAACAGGCGGTAAAGCAATTCGCAGGTGCTGCTGCATTCGGGACGCGAGATGACCGTATCGAACAGTTTACGCTCGGGCTCGATGTGGTGGTCAACCATCAGTTTCTTGCAACGGCGAAGGCCGGTAAAGACCCGTCCCAACTCCTCGCCCATGCGAAAAGCCATGTTGAGGTCGAGCACACAGACCAAGTCGGCCATGTTCAACAGATTGTAGGAAAGCGACTTCTGCCGCTCGAACAGCACGATTTTGTCTGCCCCGCTCATCCACTTCAAAAAATCGGGGAAATAATTGGGCACGATGACGGTGGCGTTTTTCCCCTTCCGTGTCAGGTACTCCCACAAGGCAAGCGTGGAACCAATGGCGTCGCCATCGGGCGACTGATGGGCAAGAATCACGACATTTTTGCAATCGTCGAAAAGCTTCTTCACCTGCATTGCCTCCTGGGCTGATATTTTTGTTTTCAGTGTCATTGTCAGTCTGTATTTTCAGGCAAAGGTAAAAAGTTTTTGATAACATTGGGCGTTTATTACGTTTTTTAATAAAAATAAAGTGGATTTTCCGTGGTTTTTCCGTAATTTTGCCGCAAAAATAGTATTTAAACCACCGATATATTCATCATTATGAAGAAGTCAAACCTTGTTCTCTCCGTAATTATCGTCCTGCTCATTGCGGGACTGGGCTTCATCGCCTTCTTGCTGATTGAACAACGCAACGCCAACGAAGAACTGCAAGAACTGGCCGAACTGGACAAAAAGGAAATGGAGGACCAGTACAGGGAGTTCGACTTGCAATACGGAGAATTACAGAAACAACTGAAAAACGACTCCCTGATTGCACAAATAGAGGAAGAACGCCGCCACACCCAGGAGCTGCTGGAGGAGTTGGAACGGACAAAAGCCACCGATGCGGCAGAAATCACACGCCTGAAAAAGGAAATCGCCTCGCTCAGAAAGGTGCTGAAAAGCTACATCATGCAGGTGGATTCGCTAAACAGATTGAACGAGACGCTGGTGGCAGAGAACACCGAAATGAAGAACCAGGTGACGGAGGCCAACACGCAAATCAGTCATTTGTCGAGCGCTAACACCCAGTTGAAAGACAAAGTGAACATTGCGGCACAGCTGGATGCCACGGGCTTCTGGGTAACGCCAAGGAACAAGAAAGGCAAGGATGCCAAGAAGGCCAAGGACGTGAAGAAGTTTGCTTTCGGCTTCACCATCGTGAAAAACGTGACGGCAAGCAACGGCGAGCGCGTGGTCTATGCCCGCATCCTGAAGCCGGACAACTCGGTGATGGGCTCAAAGGGTTCATTCAGCTACGAGAACACCAACCTGGAATACACCGAGAAGAAATATATAGAATATAACGGAGAGGAGCAGAAAATCACCATGTACAGCGACGTGGAGGAATTTATCGAGGGCGGCACCTACAAGCTGTTTGTCTTCTGCGACAAGCAGATGATTGGGCAGACCTCCTTCACCCTGGAATAGAGGCAGCGCCCTTCCTGTCATTCAAAGCGGTAGCAAATTCTTCATTCTTCATTTTTAACTTTTAATTTTCCCAAAAGAATGCCCATCGTATCTCCATCTTTATTGGCTGCCAATTTCGCCGATTTGAAAAGCGACATTGCAATGATAAACCGTTCAGAGGCCGAGTGGCTTCACTTAGACGTGATGGACGGTGTGTTTGTCCCGAACATCAGTTTTGGTTTCCCCGTACTGGAGGCCGTGGCCAAGCTCTGTGAGAAAAAGCTGGACGTCCACCTGATGATTGTCGAGCCTGAGAAATTCATCAAGCAAGTAAAGGCACTGGGTGCGTACATGATGAATGTCCACTACGAGGCATGTCCCCACTTGCACCGCGTCATTCAGCAAATTCACGAGGCAGGCATGAAAGCAGGCGTCACGCTCAATCCCCATACGCCGGTCTGCGTACTGGAAGACATCATACAGGATGTCGATATGGTGTTGCTGATGACGGTCAACCCGGGCTTTGGCGGGCAGAAATTCATTGAACATTCCATTGAGAAAGTAAAAGCACTCCGGGCCCTGATTGAGCGCACCAAGTCGAATGCCCTGATTGAAGTCGATGGCGGCGTGAACGGAGAAACCGGCAAGCGGCTGGTCGAGGCTGGCACCGACGTGTTGGTGGCTGGCAGCTACGTCTTCAAGGCCGACAATCCAGAGGAAAAAATCATTGAGCTAAAAAGTTTGTCATGACAAGAAACATATTTCATTTTTTAGTCTTTATTCTCTGTCTCTTCTGCACCTCTTGCAAAAAGGGAGAGACGTATGCCGACATGAAAGAGAAAGAAAAAGACGCCATCCAGAATTTCATTGCGAACAATACTTTCGTCGGCCCCATCAACGTCATCAGCGAGGCCACGTTCAATGCACAAGGGCAGACAACCGACTTGACAAGCAACCAGTTCGTGCTTTTTGAGGACGACGGCATCTACATGCAGATTGTTCGGAAAGGCATTGGCAAGACGATGGCCGAGATGGCCATGGAACAGCCCGACAGCACCATCAGCAAAGTCATCCTCTGCCGTTTCCTGGAATACGACATCGAAAACGCCTACCAGACAGCCTCAAGCTACAAATCGGGTATCGTGGACAAGATGCTTTGCACCTACACCCATCAGGGGCGCAGCTACACAGCCTATTTCTATGAAGGGGAAATGATAAAGACCTACCCTTCCAACACCGCCGTACTAAAAGGCTGGCTGAAGCCGTTGGACTACATCAACCTGGCCAAAACCGCTGGCTCTGGTGAGATTGCCAAGGTGCGCCTCATCGTCCCCCACTCTTCCGGCACGGCCAACGCCGGTACTTACGTGCTCCCTTTCTACTACGAAATATCCTATCAGTTAGGAAAGTAGATTCTGTCCCCCCCCTCTTCCTTTTAGGGCGTGGGGAAAACCATTCGGCTGGACTCTTCCCCTACTGGGAGGAGAGGCTGAAAGGAACTGTACTGCAACTATAATCACTTTAAAAAACTATAGATGAGCTTAATCAAATCCATTTCCGGCATCCGTGGAACTATTGGCGGACAAGCCGGTGAGGGTCTCAATCCCCTCGACATCGTGAAGTTTACCAGTGCGTATGCCACACTCATACGCCGAACCACACAGGTAAAGTCAAACAAAATCGTCGTAGGCCGCGACGCTCGCATTTCGGGCGAGATGGTGAAAAACGTGGTTTGCGGCACATTGATGGGCATGGGCTTCGACGTTGTGAACATCGGCCTGGCCTCAACACCCACCACCGAGATTGCCGTCACCATGGAAGGTGCCTGTGGTGGCATCATCATCACAGCCAGCCACAACCCGCGCCACTGGAACGCCCTGAAGCTGCTCAACCAGAACGGCGAGTTCCTGAACGCAGCCGAAGGTAATGAGGTGCTCCGCATCGCCGAGGCCGAAGACTTCGACTTTGCCGACGTTGACCACCTTGGCAAATACATCGAGGACAATACCTACGACCAAAAGCACGTCGAATTGGTGCTCGGCCTCGATTTGGTGGATGTTCCCGCCATCAAAGCCGCAAACTTCAAGGTAGCCTTCGACTCCGTCAACTCTGTCGGCGGCGTGGTGCTGCCCAAACTGTTCAAGGCGCTGGGCGTCGAGGATGTCACACCGCTCTATGCAGAGCCGACGGGCGACTTCCAGCACAATCCCGAGCCACTGGAGAAGAACCTCGGCGACATCATGGGCCTCATGGCAAAGGGTGGCAAGGACGTGGCCTTCGTGGTTGACCCTGACGTGGATCGCCTCGCTTTCATCTGTGAAGACGGTAAAATGTACGGCGAGGAATACACACTGGTCACCGTGGCCGACTACATTCTGAAGCATACTCCCGGTAACACCGTGAGCAACCTTTCTTCCACCCGTGCCCTGCGCGACGTGACCCGCAAGTACGGCAAGGAATACAACGCCGGTGCCGTGGGCGAAGTCAACGTGGTCACTAAGATGAAGGACACCAACGCCGTCATCGGCGGCGAAGGCAATGGCGGTGTCATCTATCCTGCTGCCCACTATGGCCGCGACGCCCTCGTTGGTATCGCCCTCTTCCTGAGCCACCTGGCCCATGAGCGTCAGCAGCGTCCGGGACTCACCGTCAGTCAGCTACGTGCGGACTACCCTGCCTACCAGATTGCCAAGAACCGCATCGACCTCGACCCAACAACCGACGTGGATGCCATTCTCCTGAAGGTAAAGGCCATGTACGAAAACGAGCCAGGCACAGAGGTCAACGACATCGACGGCGTGAAAATAGACTTCCCTGACAAGTGGGTACACCTGCGTAAGTCAAATACCGAGCCCATCATCCGCGTCTATTCTGAGGCCAGCACCATGGAGGCCGCCGACGAAATCGGCAAGAAAATCATGGACGTGGTCTATGCCATGAAATAAGATTCTACAACATCTTTTTCAGTGTACAAAAAATCCGACAACTTTTGTTGCCGGATTTTTATATGTATATGTAGGTGTCACTGTCAGCTTCTGTATTTTTCCACCAGTCCGCCGTTGATGATGTCGTGTACCTGCTGCATCAGTTCCTTGGTGGGCACTTTCTCGTACTCTTCGGGAGAGATGGGACGGTGGATAATCATCTGGAGCGTACCTTGGCTGACACTGTAATCGTTGCGAGAGAAAATATCAAAGGAGCCGTTGATGGTGATGGGTACAATCGGCAGACCGATTTGTCCAGCCAGCATAAAGGCACCGCGCTTGAAATCTCCCATCTTTCCTGTTCGGGTGCGGGTACCTTCAGGGAAGATGGCCATGGAGGTGCCGGCCTGTAGCGTAGCTTCGGCCTGACGCACGGCATGGGTGATGCTGGCACGACTCTCGCCCACGAAAATCTGCTTGCTGCGGGCGCAGGCCAAGCCGATGAAGGGCATCTTACGCAGGTACTCCTTCATCATCCATTTGAAAGGGTTAGGCAGGTAGCCATAGAGCAGGAAGATGTCGAAGTAGCCCTGATGGTTGGCCAGAAAGACATAGCTCTGATTGCGGTCGAGCTGTTCCATGCCCTCTATCTTCACTTTATGCAGGCAGATGCGACAGGTGAAGCGGCTCCACCAACGGGGCAGGTACCAAGAGACGTAGCGGGTGTCGCCCAACATGGCAGCGATGACGACCGAGAGTGCCACAAAGATTGTCACCACCACAAACAAGGGCAACGGAATCAAGTAGGAATATATTTTGTAGAGAACTTTTTTCATTTACTATTTATCATTTTATGATTGGCCCTGCGTAGGGTAATGACATTGATTTCTGGCCATGCACCAAAGCGGAAGGGAATGAGACAGCCGACTCCCTCGCTGACGCTGAGCACCTGCGAACCCTCGACGAAGGTGCCCGACCATTCGGAATAGACCATTTGGACGGGAGACCAGCCGAAGACCTTGAACTGCCCGGCATGGGAATGGCCGGAAAGGGTGAGCTGGACGGAAGTCTGCGGGACAATGTCGTGCCGCCAATGAGTGGGGTCGTGGGAAAGGAGGACGGTAAAATCCGAACGACGGACACCGCTCAAAGCTTTCGACAGGTCAGCCCGTTTGGGGAAACGCATCTTAGAATAGCCCTGATTCTCGACACCGGCCAGACAAAGGTGGCTCTTACCACGTCGGATGGTCGTGTGGTCGTTCAGGAGTACGTTCCAGCCATAGCTGCGCTGACGGCGGATGAGTTCCTGCACATCGTCGGCCCGCTCCCGGTCGGTTAGCGAACGGGCATACAGAGCATAGTCGTGGTTTCCGAGGATGGAATAGACACCGTCGGGGGCTTTCAATTCGGAAAGCATACACTGGAAGCCATCCAACTCAGCAGAGCGAAAGTTCACCAAGTCGCCCGTAAAGACGATGAGGTCTGGGTGCTGGGCATTGATGAGGTCCATGATTCGCTGTACTTCCATCTCATGCCCGCCCCGGAACGTACCGACATGGAGGTCGGAGAATTGCACAATTTTGTAACCATCGAAGTCCAGGGGAAGGTCGTAGAAACAGATGGTCTGCTCATGTACCTGATAGCGGAAACGCCCATAGTGGTAGCCGTATGTCCAAAGGAAGATGAAGAACAGCAGGAAAGCCATTCCGATGATGAGGGTCATTCTATGTTTCTTTGCTCGTTTCATTCCTCGGTTGGGATGCAGCGGGGCTTTGAAAAGTGATAAGTAAAAAGTGAAAAATATGCTATTGCATGAAGGAGTCGTCGAACACCAGTTCCTTGCCTCGAATGCCATCGACAACGATGCCGTCGCAGAAGGCGGTCTTGCCGTTCACGATGGTACGGCGGACACGCCAATTGAACGTGCGTTCGTCCATCGGAGTCCAACCACACTTCGTATAGTAACGTCCCGAAATAACCTGCCAGTTAGCGTTCGGCTCCACCAGCACCAAGTCAGCATAATAGCCCGGGCGGATGAAACCGCGCTTTGAAACGTGGAACAGTATGGCCGGATTGTGGCTCATCAACTGCGGAACACGCTCCACGGGCATCACGCCCTGATCAACCATTTCCAGCATGGAGATAAGCGAAAACTGAATCATGGGCATTCCCGACATGGCCTTGAGCGCACCGCCCTCCTTCTCGTTCAGCAGGTGGGGGGCGTGGTCGGTGGCCACCACGTCAATCAAGCCACTGGTCAAGGCATTCCGAAGCGCTTGTCTGTCCTCGGGAGTTTTCACCGAAGGATTGCATTTTATCTTCGTGCCCAAACGGTCGTAGTCCTCGGTGGAGAACATCAAATGGGCAATGACGGCCTCAGCAGTGATTTTCTTCTCCGTCAGCGGCTTGTTCTCAAAGAGGGAAAGCTCCCTTGCCGTGGAGACATGGGCGATGTGCAAACGGGCACCCGTCTCCTTGGCCAGACGGACGGCCAGGGCTGAAGACTCGTAGCAGGCTTCCACACTGCGAATGCGGGAATGGTAGCGGACGGGGAAATCGTTCTGCCCCTTGTACTTCTTACGGAACATCCGAATGTTTTGCTCAATGATGCGCGTGTCCTCACAGTGAGCCATAATTAAGAGAGGCGAAGTCTGGAACAGTTGATAAAGCGCCTCTTCCCTATCCACCAGCATGTTGCCCGTGCTGCTACCCATGAACACCTTCACACCGGGCACACGACTGCGGTCGAGCTGTGGCAATAGCCCGACATTGTCATTGGTGGCCCCGAAATAGAAACTGTAGTTCACACGGCTCTTATTGCGGGCAATATTGAACTTATGATTCAAATTCTCCAGCGTCGTTGTCTGGGGAATCGTGTTTGGCATTTCCATGTAAGACGTGACACCACCTGCCGCAGCCGTCCGGCTCTCACTGGCCATATCCGCCTTGTATTCCATTCCTGGTTCGCGGAAATGCACGTGGTCGTCAATCACACCGGGGAAGAGATACAGTCCCGTGGCATCAATCTCATTCTCGTAAGCCTGCGTGGAGTCATCGCCTTCAATTACACTTTGGATGACTTCATCCTCAATGACCACGGAGCCCTGAAACTTCCGTCCTTCGTTTACAATGGTTGCATTCCTGATGATTGTTCTCATCTTTCAATCTTCAATTTTCAATCTTCAATTCGCTTTTGGGTATTTCTTAAACCAACCGTCCAGGCGCAGACGAATGACGCCGAAGAAGGCTTCTCCGAAGATGCTGCCATTCATCTTGCTTACGCCTTCAACCCGGTTCACGAATATCACGGGCACCTCCTTGATGCGGAAGCCACACTTGTAGGTGGTATATTTCATCTCTATCTGGAAGGCATAGCCCTTGAAACGGATGGAGTCGAGGTCGATGGTCTCCAGCACTCGCCGTTTGTAGCACTTGAAGCCCGCCGTCGTGTCGTGTACCTTAAAGCCCGTAATGAAACGTACATACTTGCTGGCAAAATAAGACATCAACACCCGACCGATGGGCCAGTTGACGACATTCACGCCTGTAATGTACCGTGAACCGATGGCCAAGTCATAACCCTCGTCTGCACAAGCACTGTAGAGCCGTGGCAAATCCGATGGTGCATGGCTGAAGTCTGCATCCATCTCAAAGATATAGTCATAGCCATTCTTCAAGCCCCATTTGAAACCTGCGATGTAGGCCGTGCCCAAGCCCAGTTTTCCCGAACGCTCCATCAAAAACAGGCGCTCGGAAAACTCTTCCTGCATCAGCCGCTTCACAATCGCCGCCGTACCGTCGGGAGAGCCATCGTCAATGACAAGAATGTGGAAACACTTCTCAAGGGCAAAAACCGCACGGATAATCTTCTCGATATTCTCCTTCTCGTTGTAGGTGGGGATGATTACGATACTGTCACTCTGATTCATATTGTTAAAAACACACGATTTTCACATTCGAATAGTATCTGGCAAAACCACTCCCCTCAAACGGGAAATCTCGCTAAAAGCCATCATGGTACTATTATACATTATTATAATGCAAAGATAAGGCAATAATTTCAATCCAAGCCCCTAACCCGTCACTTTTTTTCTATTTCATTCAATATTTTCACAGCCTCGGCCATTGTTTTAACATCTTTTACAAGCAAAGAGCGCCGCTCGCCGTCACGAAGCCTCGTGCGTTTCGGTTGCCAAGAGGCGTAGGCTATGATTTTGCTGAACGCCTCGCTTTGATAGTAGAGGCTGCTGAAATTGCCAGGCATATACAAGGCCATGTTGCCCTGCTTCAAAGTAATCTTCTCGATGCCCAGACGCTTGCCGGCCCATTTCAGTTCCATCACCCGCAACAGTTCCTCGCCTACGGTCGGAATCGGCCCGAAACGGTCCACCAGGCGGTTTCGGTAACCTTCCAGTTGTCGCATTTCCGTGAATCCGTCCAACTCCCGGTACAGCGCCATCCGCTCTCCACTGCTCGGCACGTATTCCTCGGGCAGGAAGGCAGGAATGTCGCTTTCGATGCCCGTCTCGTCCACGAACGTCTCGCCCGTCACTTTCCCTTCCTCGTTCCGGGAGTCTTCGGCATAGATGTCTGCAAATTCTGTCTCACGCAACTCCGCCACCGCCTCGTTCAACACTTTTTGGTAGGTCTCGTAGCCCAGGTCGGCAATGAAGCCCGACTGCTCGGCACCCAACATGTTCCCCGCGCCACGGATATCCAAGTCCTGCATGGCAATGTGGATGCCACTGCCCAGGTCGGAGAAATTCTCGATGGCTTGCAAACGACGGCGGGCATCGTCGGGCAGGACGGCCAACGGCGGCGCAATCAGGTAGCAGAAAGCTTTTCGGTTGCCACGACCCACGCGCCCTCTCATTTGGTGTAAGTCGCTCAGTCCATAAGTATGGGCGGCATTCACGATGATGGTGTTGGCATTGGGCACATCGACGCCGTTCTCTACAATCGTGGTGGAAACCAGCACATCGTAGTCGTAGTTCATGAAATCCAGCACGATTTTCTCCAGTTCCTCGGGGTTCATCCTACCATGACCAACGGCAATCCTTGCGTCGGGCACGGCCTTCTGAATCATGTCGGCAATCTCCTGCAAGTTGTTGATGCGGTTGTGTACGACGAACACCTGTCCGTTGCGGCTCATCTCGAAATTCACAGCCTCGGCGAAAACCTCCGGGGAGAATGTATGTATCTCCGTCTGAATGGGGTAGCGATTGGGCGGCGGCGTCTGGATGCACGACAAGTCTCTGGCTCCCATCAGCGAGAATTGCAACGTTCGCGGAATGGGGGTGGCCGTCAGGGTCAGCGTATCGACATTCACCTTCATCTGTCGCAATTTCTCCTTCACGGCCACGCCGAACTTCTGCTCCTCGTCAATAATCAGCAGTCCCAAGTCCTTAAACCTGACAGTCTTGCCTATCAGTTTGTGGGTGCCGATGAGAATGTCTATCTGTCCCGTGGCAAGCTCCTCCAAAATCTGCTTTTGCTGTTTGGCCGAACGTGCCCGACTGAGATATTCCACCTTGACGGGAAAATCTTTCAGACGTTTCGTGAAAGTCTGGTAATGCTGATAAGCCAGCACCGTCGTTGGCACCAGCACGGCCACCTGCTTGCCGTCGGTCGCAGCCTTGAAAGCCGCACGGATGGCTACTTCCGTCTTGCCGAAGCCCACGTCACCACAGACCAGACGATCCATGGGGCGTTCCCGTTCCATGTCGGCCTTCACTTCCTGCGTGGCCTTCAACTGGTCGGGCGTGTCCTCATAGACGAAACTGGCCTCCAGTTCATGCTGCATATAGCCGTCGGGACTGTAGGCAAATCCTTTCTCTTTCCGGCGTTGGGCATACAGGCGAATCAGGTCGCGGGCAATGTCCTTCACCTTGGTCTTCACCCGCTCCTTCACCCGTTCCCAGGCACCGCTTCCCAGTTTGCTCACCCGGGGCGGTTCACCCTCCTTGCCCTTGTACTTCGACACCTTGTGCAGGGCGTGGATGCTGACATAGATGGTGCCGCCACCCTGATAGACAATCTTGATCTTCTCCACCATCGCACCGTTCTCCGGCACCCGCACCAGTCCGCCAAAACAACCGATGCCGTGGTCGATGTGTACCACGTAGTCACCCACCTCAAACTGCTGTATCTCCTTCAGCGTCAAGGCAACTTTTCCTTTCCGGGCCTTGTCAGACTTCAGGTTGTACTTATGGAAACGGTCGAATATCTGGTGGTCGGTGAAATAGCAGCATTTCTGTTCCTCGTCAATGAATCCCTCATGAATCGCCTTGTTTACGGCATCAAAGTGGATTTGCTCGAATTCCGTCTCTGCTTTCGATTGGAAGATGTCTTGCAGACGTTCTATCTGTTTCTCCGAGTCGGCAAAAATCGTAATCTGAAAGCCCTCGCCCTGCAAGCGCAAAAACTCCGCCTTGGCCAGGTCGAAATTCTTATGGAACAACGGTTGGGGCGAGGTATGGAACTGGATGTCGCCCTGTCCCTTCAGCTCGACCATGCGGAAGGCACTGATGCCCCGCACAAAATCCTCACCTCTTACAATGACGTGTTCCACGTCCATGTCGTTGCCCGTCGTCCGTACCTTTTCCTCCGAGACGGCTTGGTCTGAGAATCCTTCCTGATAAATCTGCCCCACCTTGTCGCACACATACACCATGTCGTGGCTCAACAGCACGGCCTCCTTCGGCAGGAATTCGTAGAAAGGCACATACTCCACCTCCGACTGCGCCATCTCCGGCACCACGGCCATTGCCGTCACCCGCTCCAGCGAAAGCTGCGACTGGACGTCGAACGTTCGGATGCTATCTACTTCGTCGCCAAAGAAATCCACGCGATACGGCAGTTCATTCGAAAAGGAGTAAATATCCAGGATGCTTCCACGCACGGCAAACTGACCCGGCTCATAGACATAGTCCGTCCGTTGCATTCCCAATTCCACCAGCTTCTGCTCCAACTGGTTTAAATCCACTACGTCGCCCACTGCAATCGGAATGGTCATGGCCGACAGTTCACGGCGCGACACCACCTTCTCGGCCAGGGCATCGGGGTAACTCACCACCCACACCGGTTCCGAGTTCTGCAAGCGGGTCAGCACCTCCGTGCGGAGAATGCCGTTGGCTGCGTCTTTCTGGTTGAATTTGATGGCTCTCCTGTACGAAGACGGAAAGAAAAGCACCTTGTCCTCGCCCAGCATCTGCACCATATCGTGGTACAGGTAGCCGGCCTCGTCCTGGTCGTCCAGCACAAAAAAAAGCGTCGGGGCCTTTTCCGCCCACTCCTGACGCAGAGCCGAAAAAAACATTGCAGTTGACGAACCTTTTAATCCGCCAACCTGCAAACGTTTTGTCTTACTGTCCGATAGAGCCTTTTTCAGAGCCTTCGCTTCCGCACTAGAAGCCAGGCGTTTAAGAAGAATGTTTGTAAGCACGAGCAAAAAGTTGAACAAAGAGCAACACTTCAGGTCTGGGCGCTGCCACCTTTGGTTTCAGTTGAATCACTTTCGACTGTCTTTGTCGCGGCTGAGTAGGAGTAGAATACGTCATAGGCTGCTCATTTTTAATTTTTCACTTTAACCGCCGCCTCTCCCATCACCCTGTAGGGGGGGACAGAGGGGAGGGGCTATTTTATTACCTATAACGTCTCTCAGCCCCTAATTATTATTCAGTCTGATAAAATATTTTACCCTTGGTGCATTCAGCAGTTCCTCACGCCACTTTTCCAGGTATGCAAACCACGCCTCCGGCGAGTGGAAACCATCTACCTGCTCCATGTCCGCAGCGAACGTGACATAGTACTTCAGGAAGTTACGCTTGTCCATCTTCAGACGGCACATATATTGCAGGGAGTCCTCTGCCGTACCCGCAAAATACGCCGCCGGCACATAGACTCCCAGTCCCACCGCAGCCGGTTCGTACAGCTCCTTCTTGCCATAGTCGGGATAGTCCGAGCCCCACGACGCGGCCAGTCCGTTGCCCTTGGCCCAGCCCTGCGGATTGCTTCCAACTTTCTGCACACCCGTACACAACTCCAGGTGGCTCAACGCAGCATCGCTCCGCACCTCCACTTCCATCTCGCGGTGTCCGGCATACAGAATGTAGCGGGTCGTCACGTTGTTGCCATTCCAACCCAAGTCCCTCATCTCCACCACCGTGCGCAGCGGCCCATAGGCCAACACCCGCTGACCGCGTACCCTCACCTTGTCAATCAGCACAGGACTACCCTTCTCCATGCCACGCAGAGTGCCGCAGCCCAAGCTGCCACCCGCCCAAAGCACGTCGTTGCCATAGCCTGCCTCCAAGTCCTCCTTCACACTGTAGAAATGCGTCTTCTCCAATTCCAACCGCCGCTGCCGCTTGCCATACAAGTCAATGTTCTGACGGTTATCCACATACACCCGGTAGGCGGTGTATTCACTCTCGAACTCTGCCCCGTGGGGAAACACGTCCTTGAACACATAGCTGTCGCCCGGCACCTCAATGCTATGAATGGCAGGAAATTTGCCATACTTGTCGTTCAGGCCCAGATGGGCATACACCCGTGCCGGATATTCCTTCTGCGTACCTTTTGCACTGATTCTCACCTTATACTTATTCTCCTTCGACGCTTTCACGTCGGCCAGGAACACCACCTCGTCCGTTCTCGTGTCCCCATCCAGGTCGTCCAGTTGGCAAGGAACTTCCCTGCCATTCAGCATCACCGTCGCCGTCTTCACAGGGAAATGCACCCGTCGCATATCCAGCACCACAGGCACATCCTTGCGGTCTTCACCGCCATCATTATTCACATACACATAAAAAGTCTTTTGCTGGGCCCACAACGGTAATCCTACCGCCAGCAACCATATCCAGAGTGTTTTTTTCATAGCAAAACCATTTTATGCCGCAAAATTAACACATTTATCTTAAACCACCGTAAAAAACCAATGAAAAACCGTACCTTTGTCGGAAAAACTTTTCATTTTCAACGCTCATCCGTTTTAACTTTTAACTTTCAACTTTTCGTTTCAGAATGATTGACTCCTCCATCCTACAAGGCAAGAAAGCAGCATACTTCACACTCGGTTGCAAACTCAACTTCGCAGAAACTTCATCCATCGGCCAGTCCCTCAAAGCCTACGGCGTCCGAACCGTCCAAAAAGACGAGGTCGCCGACATCTGCATCATCAACACCTGCTCCGTCACCGAAGTAGCCGACCACAAATGCCGGCAAGCCATCCACCGCCTCGTCAAGCGCCATCCTGGTGCTCTCGTCGTTGTCACCGGCTGCTACGCCCAGCTCCAGCCGCAACAGATTCAGGACACGCCCGGTGTCTCCCTCGTCATGGGCACCAACCAGAAAGGCGACATCATCCCCGCCATCATGGAACGGATGAGTCAGGAGTCTTCCCCTGCCGAAACACTCCGGCAAACTCTCCCCACACCTTGCAGGGGGAAGGAGGACGAGGGCAAAGGGCTATTCTTCCCCTCCTGTTCCCACGGTTCCCGCACCCGCTATTTCCTGAAAGTGCAGGACGGCTGCAACTACTTCTGCACCTACTGCACCATTCCCCTTGCCCGGGGCCGTTCACGCAACGGCAGCATTGAGTCCATGGTCGCACAAGCCCAGCAAGTGGCCGCCGAAGGAGGTAGGGAAATCGTCATCACCGGTGTCAACATCGGTGACTTCGGCCACTCCACCGGCGAAACCTTCCTCGACCTCATCCGAGCCCTCGACCAGGTGGATGGCATCGAGCGCTACCGCATCTCCAGCATCGAGCCCAACCTGCTCACCGACGAAATCATCGACTTCTGCGCCAACTCCCGCCGCTTCATGCCCCATTTTCACATACCCCTCCAATCTGGCTCCGACACTGTGCTGAAACTCATGCACCGCCACTACGACACAGCCCTCTTCCAACACCGCATCGAGCGCATCAAACAGCTCACGCCCGACTGCTTCATCGGGGTCGATGTCATCGTAGGCACCCGTGGCGAAACCGCCGACTGTTTTGAGGAATCCTACCGCTTCATCCAATCCCTACCCATCTCCCAGCTCCACGTCTTCTCCTACTCCGAGCGACCCGGCACCCGTGCCCTCCAAATTCCCCACGTCGTCACCCCACAGGAGAAACACGCCCGCAGCCAGCGCCTCATCGCCCTCTCCGACGAGAAATTGCGCCACTTCTACACCTCCCAAATCGGACAGGTGCGCCCCGTTCTCTTCGAGCACGCCCCTCGCACCAAACCCATGCACGGCTTCACCGACAACTACATCCGCGTGGAAATCCCCAACACCCCCACCCTGGACAACCAAATCGTCCCCGTCCGCCTCGGTGACCTCACTCCGCAGGGCGACGCTCTGCAGGGCCAACTTCTTTCCTCCGGATTTCAAGTTTGTTCTCCTTGCCAGAACAGCCAATAATATCCTCTTTTACAGTTTGTTACAATCCAAGCATTTTAACTTTTAACTCTTAACTTTTAACTTTCCAAAAATGACGCAGTACTCTATCGGAGACGACGCAGAACTCTATTCGATTTCACGCAGTACTCTATTCACGAAAAGAGTTCTGCGTCACATTTGAAAAACTTCGGTGCCAACATCAAACGAGTTCGTTCGTCTTGCAGAATATGACTATCCGCAAAGATACCACCAACAAGACCGCAGCGCGGTCACCGCTCCGTAACCGAGGGTACGAGCGTAGCGAGCACCCCCG
>CAJONZ010000073.1 GCA_905236065.1 uncultured Bacteroidaceae bacterium
ACATCATGTGGACAGCCACATGGGCACTGAACACGCTTATCGGAATGGGCAAGCAGCAGGACTGGATAGTACACATGATTGGTCACAGCGTGGGTGCCTGGACACACGCGCCTCACGGCTATGCGCTGGCCTCCATCTCGATGGCTTACTATCGTCGCGCCATGAAGAATGGTCTGCCGAAGTTTGCGCGTTTTGCCAAGAACGTGTGGAACATCAATGCCTGTGGCCTTACCGACGAGCAGATAGCCAAAAAGGGACTCGAAGCCCTGAAGGACTGGATGCTGGAGATTGGTCTGCCGCTCACCATCAGCGAACTCGGTGCTACCATTGAGATGATTCCCGGCATCACCGAAACTACCGTTGTCTATCCCGCAGGCTATCTGAATCTGACAAAAGAAGATGTGACGGAGATACTGAAGGAGAGCATGTAATTGCATCCCTATGCCCGAATCGCCAGCCGGCCCCGCTTAACCCAGCTCGTCGTAAAGGTACGAAAAAATCTGGCAAAAAGCAATAGTCTTTGTTCCTAAAATGGCTTCCCAAGATAGATAATTATAAAATAGAGAGGCTTTTTTTTGAGGAATAAACGATTCTATGTACTTTTGCATGGAAATACTAATAAAATAGACAGAAAAAAATGAAACAGAAAAATCCATTTATGCTCGTTGCATCAATGATGATGCTGGTAGCGATGACATTTGCCTCATGCAAGATGAGTAACAAACCCGCCACGGCAGAAGCTGTACAAGACACTGTGCCTGAGGCTGTAAAGTACATCGTCGGACTGGAGAAATACCAGACAAAGATTGATTATAGTAAGGAAGAAAGCTGGCTTTCGAAGCCCACGGAGGCCACCAAGCCTGTCGATGTATTCTTCATCTATCCCACCACGGCTGGTTTCCGCCCCGAGACTGAGGTCTAAAATTACCGACTCCATCATGGTGGACGGTGCAAAGTTGGTGCGTCAGATTCAAACCAGCGTCTTCGACGAGAGCTGCAACGTCTTCATGCCATATTACCGCCAGATTTCCATGCCGAAACCCGGCTCGGATTACCCGGCCATCACCAATTATCTCTCTGGCTTCGATACCACAGATGCCCTCGACTATTTCCTGAACAACCTGAATCAGGGCCGTCCGTTTATCCTTGCTGGGCATTCGCAGGGCGCATCGACGCTCATCGCACTGCTCGAAAACTACATGACAAAGCATCCAGAGGCGTTGAAGCGCATGGTGGCGGCCTATCCTATCGGCTTTGCTGTGACCAAGGATTGGCTTGCGAAGACCGGCCTGAAGTTTGCCGAGGGCGCAACCGACACGGGCGTCATCGTCTCGTGGAACACCGAAGGCCCCGCCAACAAGGATGCCTCGAACATGGTGCTGGCTCCTGGAAGCCTGAGCATCAACCCAATCAACTGGAAACGTGACGACACCTACGCATCAGTCAAGGAGAATCTCGGTTCGCTCACTGTAGAAGGCAAACTTGTTACACCCGGCTTTGCCGATGCACGGGTTGATACCGTCCGCGGTTCCGTCATCGTTACCACAGCCGATGCCGAGCTCTACGCCATCCCCGCCGATGGTGCTCCCATGTTTGGCCCTGAGAGCTATCACCTCCACGACTACGGTTTCTTCTATAACAACCTGAAACAGAACGTCGCCGACCGCATTAAGGCATTTTTAGAGAAGCAGTAATCATTGCACACATAACTCAACAATGAACCCCTGACCACAAAAAGATCAGGGGTAAATTGTTGGAATTCCCTACCAAGGTTTAAGGGACATCGATTGGTTCCTATTTCTTCCAAGCATTTACAACCTCGCCGATATACATGGAGTGGATGCCAGCCGGGAAATTGGCATACATCTTCTTGGGCGCTTCACTCTTAAAATACTGAGGGTCAAAGGGTGCAGCATACATAATCTTGCACTCAATCACCATCGCAGCCTCAGTATAGTAAGGCGTTCCGTTGGCAGTATAGGCGGTATGAAGTCCAAGAGCCTGAGCCTTGTCACCATCGCGTCCACTCTTGGTGCCCATGTAGTTCAGGACCTTGCTCTGCTCAACGTCAAAAGCCATCACGGTAAAATATTCAGCCTTATCCATGAACTCCTTGGTGTAGCGTTTTTCGGCGACATAGACTGTCAGGGCGGTACGTCCCCAAAGTGTTCCGATGCCTCCCCACCCGATGGTCATGGCATTACTTTTCTCCTTGTCGCCAGCAGCAAGCAACTCAGCGTCGTGGAACCACTGGAAACCGTTCTCCGT
>CAJONZ010000074.1 GCA_905236065.1 uncultured Bacteroidaceae bacterium
ACCCTACTTCCGCTGCTCGAAGGCTCCCACCAGAATTTCAAGCGGCTCATCGCCGAGAGCGGTTCCGTCAACCTGACGAGATCCCCGGAGGAAGGTATCGCCTGTACCTATAAACTGATGGAAGTGCTCGGCTGCAAGACCGTTGCCGACCTCTTGAAAGTCGATGGCGAAAAGCTCCTGGAAGCTTCTGCCGTAAACTTCGCACAACAATTCCCCGAAAGAGACGGGAAGCATCTGCCCACCGATACCTTTGCGGCATACGCCAACGGCGCGGCAAAGGATTTAGAGATTCTTGTGGGTTGCAACAAAGATGAAATGAATTTCTTCGTGTCCAGCTTCGGACAGGAAGGTTGGGACAATTGGATTGCTGCACGTAAGCAGGGGAAGTTTGCCCAGTTGCCAGCTGAAGAGAAAGCGCTGGTCGAGAGCTATATGAAGGATGTGAAGGGCGACTATTTTCAGCCAGACAGTAGTCTGTTCAGCCAGAGCTGGTTTAATGCGCCCATCATCAAGCTGTCTGAGTGCCAGACCAAGGCTGGCGGCAAATGTTTCACTTATTACTTTACGCCGGAGTCGCCCGACCCCATCATGAAATGCGGACATGCCATCGAGCTTTCGGTCGTATTCAATCATCCCGAGATGACCGCCGACACGGGACGCGCCTTCGACGAAACCTTCTGCAAGACCATGCGTAAGATGTGGGTGCAGTTTGCCAAGACTGGCAACCCGTCGCTCCGTGCCGACCTCTCCCCCGACGGCAAGGCAAAGGAATGGCCACTTTACGACCTGAAGGACAAGAAGGTGATGGTGTTCGACGAATTCGACATCCATCCCGAAAAGGAAGCACAGAGAAAGATTGTGGATTGGGAGCGAACCTACTTCCTCACCAAGTATTATGCGCTTTAATAGCCCCCTTCTAATCCCCTTCAGCCCCCTCCTAACCTCCCCCCTATAGGGGAGGGACGCCATCTGGGAGAAACGTCCCTTTCTGAGGGGACATTGTTCGAGATACTCACGCTTTACCTCGGTCGCCTACACTTCTCAAATTCACGCAGTACTCTTTCCGAGATGACGCAGTACTCTTCTCGATTTCACGCAGAACTCTTTTCGTCAGTAGAGTTCTGCGTGAAATCGAGAAAAAAGCACACTCATCTGTAAACGTTTGTTTCCATGTACTTTCAGGCCTTTCTGGCTGTTGATTGAACCGAGGTAGATAATCAGGCTGAATTATGTTAATCCCCACAAAGTACTTTTTTGTTATCAGTTTTTTTTCGTATCTTTGCGCCCATTGACACACTTACCAGCTACCTTAAAAACACAAATATTATGACGACCATGAAATCAAAGGCAAGACGGATGCTGACGGGCTCCTGGAACACGGGACACCTTTCGCTCACCAGTGCCATCACGGCGGCCATCGACGGGAAGATGCTGGCAAACTTCGACATCACCAAGACGAATGTCACGGTCAATTCGGCCAAAGGACTCATGGAGAGTTTCGGCGACATCAAGGACTTGGGACAGGCTATCTACGGAGCGGTTCAGTCGGCCATGAAGGGAGACTACATGAGTGCGCTGAACGCATTAAAAACATTTTCCAGGCTATCGCACAAGCACCGGCTTTATGACGAGGTGCCCCTAACAAAAATGTAATGACAATATGAAAAATTTGACAAGACGCTCCATGACGATGTTGCTGACGGCCTGCCTCTGTGCTGCCACAGCGAATGCACAAGACCGTCCAACCATGGGATGGAGTTCGTGGAACACGTTTGGGCTGAACATCAGCGAAACGACCATCAAGAACCAGGCAGCAGCCATGAAGCGACAGGGGTTGCTGAAGGTAGGCTTCAACCACATCAACATTGACGACGGCTATTTCGGCGGTCGCAACAAGAAGACGGGCGAGTTGCTCATCCACAAGACACGCTTTCCGAACGGTCTGCAACCCGTGGTGAGGTATATCCACGCACTCGGCATGAAGGCCGGCATCTACAGCGACGGCGGCAAGAACACCTGCGGCAACTACCACGGCGGCGACACGATTGCCCACGACGTGGGTCTGTATGGCTACGACGAGCAGGATTGCGAGTTTTTCTTCAACGAATGCGGCTTCGACTTCATCAAGGTGGACTTTTGCGGCGGTGTGGATTACCACAACAGCGAGCACCTGAGCCTGGATGCGGAAACCCGATACAAGGAGATCGCCCAGGCGATAGAGAAGACGGGACGGACGGACGTGCGTATGAACGTGTGCCGCTGGGACTATCCCGGCAACTGGGTACACGACATTGCGGCCAGCTGGCGCACGACGGGTGACATCAATGCCTCGTGGGGCTCAGTGAAGGACATCGTGAACCAGAACCTATACCTCTCGGCCTACTGCTATGGCGGACACTACAACGACATGGACATGCTGGAAGTGGGACGCGGCCTGTCGAAGGAGGAAGACCGCACACATTTCGGCCTATGGTGCATCATGGCAAGTCCGTTGCTCATCGGCTGCGACATGTCGAACCTCAACAGCACGACCCTCGCCCTGCTTAGGAACAAGGACTTGATAGCCTTGAACCAAGACACGCTGTGTCTGCAAGCCTACGTGGCACAGCACAAAGGGGACACGTATGTGCTGGTGAAAGACATAGAGAAACTGTATGGCACCACCCGCGCCGTGGCGTTCTACAACCCCTCGGACCAAGCTGCCGACATGAGTATCGCCTTCGAAGACCTCGACCTCAGTGGCATGGTGCAGGTGCGGGACTTGTATGAGCAGAAAGACCTGGACGACATGAGCGGAACGATTTCGGTGACGGTGCCTGCCCACGGCACCCGCATCTACCGCCTGAAGGCAGAGACCCGCCTGGAGCGGATGCTCTACGAGGCGGAGACGGCCTACCTGGGTAAATATCAGGAGATTTTCAACAACCAGGCTTACAAGTCGGCCATCTATGAGCAGAACGGCAACTGTTCGGGCG
Source organism: uncultured Bacteroidaceae bacterium (assembly GCA_905236065.1). Lineage (GTDB taxonomy): Bacteria > Bacteroidota > Bacteroidia > Bacteroidales > Bacteroidaceae > Minthosoma. The sequence goes on from CAJONZ010000074.1 coordinate 2,976, forward strand.
GCGTGTATGTCACGTGGTTGGGCAGTGACCCAAAGAACGACCTGCAATGGCGCAACGTCTTTAGCGACCATGGCGGCACATACGTGATGACACTGAAATACGTTTCGGGAGACAGCCGTACCATCGTCGTCAACATCAACGGAAGAGACGTGAGAACCCTCTCGTGCAACTCAGGTGGCTGGGGCACGTTGGCCAGCAAGACGTTGAACATCGACTTGCAACCTGGCGAGAACGTCATCCGGCTGTACAACAAGTCCAGTTCCGCCTGGATGCCCAATGTAGATTGTATGACCCTGCGCCCCACGGATGGCGAGCGTCACACCGTGGGCATCAGCCAACCCGCCGTGGACGACGCCCTCAACGACGACAGCTACTACACGCTGGACGGCAGAATCGTGAAGAAGCCCACGAAGGGTTTCTATATCCACCGGGGAAAGAAGGTTTTCAAATAGGCGTTCGACGAAAACCCCAGCCCAAAAACAAGGAATGAAGCACAAGGAGGTAAGATTCTTGGCGCTTCATTCTTTTTTCTTCATATAAAATCTGTAACTTTGCGGCCAAAATGGAACCGATTTCACGCATCAACCTACCACGGGTGGATTCAACGAACCATTTCATCCGTGACATGCTTTCGTTCGGCGACGAACTGAAGGGCATGACGTTGGTCGTGGCCGAGGAACAGACCGCCGGACGCGGACAGCAAGGCAACAGCTGGGAGTCAGAGCCAGGACGGAACCTGACGTTCTCCCTACTCTGCCATCCTACGTTTTTGAAAGCCAGCGAGCAGTTTCTGCTTTCGCAGTGCATAGCTTTAGCCATTGAAAAATGTTTGCGGGAGGCATTGACCGATTCGGGAAAGCCGGAGCTGGTGGAACGCCTGAGCATCAAATGGCCCAACGATATCTACATAGGCGACCAAAAAATCAGCGGCACCCTGATAGAGTGCGACTTGCAAGGCAAGACAATTAGCAACTGCATCATCGGCACGGGTTTGAACGTCAACCAAATGGTGTTCCACTCGGACGCACCGAACCCCGTTTCCCTCCGTCAGCTGACGGGCAGGGAACACGACCGGGAAGGCATCCTGAGCAGCCTCATCGCCCATTTCCGAGCCTATTATGAAAGGGCGGAAGACGGTGAAGACGAGGCCATCCGCCAAGAATACATGCAACGGCTTTACCGACGGGAAGGTTTCCATCGTTTTGCCGACGTGCGAGGGGATTTTCTGGCCGAGATTGCCGACATCGAACCGACGGGACACCTGCTCCTGAGGTTTGAAAATGGGAATGTGTGCCGGTATGAGTTTAAGGAAGTGAGGTTCTGCCAGGAAAGTTAAAAAAATTGTGACTTAACAGATGGACACGAAAAAAATACATATTTCAGATTACAACTACGAGTTGCCGGACGAGCGCATCGCCAAATTTCCGTTGGCCGAACGCGATAGCAGCAAACTGCTGGTGTATGACAAGGGAACGGTCAGCGAGGATGTGTTCACGTCACTGCCCAAGTATGTACCCAAAGGAGCCCTGATGGTGTTCAACAACACAAAAGTGATTCAGGCAAGATTGCATTTCAGGAAGAAAGCCCCTATTCCCCACCCCAGCCTTTCCGAACAGAACTCGCCGAGCCGTAGCCTTTCCCCCATCGGGAGAGAGGAGGAACAGCCTTTAGGTGCTCGCATTGAGGTGTTCTGCCTGGAACCAGCCGTACCCAATGACTATCAGTTGAATTTCTCGCAGCGGGGCATGGTAGAGTGGTATTGTCTGGTGGGCAACCTGAAGAAATGGAAGGACGGCAAGTTGTATCGGGAAATCGACGTGCAAGGAGAGCTGGTCACGCTGTCGTGCGAACGCAAGGGCATACACGGAACGAGCCACTTGATTGCATTTACATGGGACAGCGACCACACGTGGGCCGAGTTGCTTGATGCCGTAGGCGAATTACCGATACCACCCTATTTGAACCGTGAGACGCAGGAATCGGACAAACGGACGTACCAGACCGTCTATTCAAAAATCAAAGGCTCGGTAGCCGCTCCGACGGCGGGACTTCATTTCACGGAGCGTGTACTCGCCGCCTTGGATGAGGCGGGAGTAGATAGGGAAGAACTCACCCTGCATGTGGGGGCCGGAACGTTCAAGCCCGTGAAGAGCGAGGAGATTGGCGGACACGACATGCACACGGAGCATATTGCCGTGCAGCGACAAACCATCGAAAAATTGATTGCCCACGGCGGAAAGGCCGTTGCCGTCGGCACAACGTCAGTTCGTACCCTGGAGAGCCTGTACTACATGGGCATCAAGGCGGGAAACCTGCAAGAGGCTGGCGACCTGCACATCGACCAGTGGATGCCCTACGAGACAGACCCCATCCCTACGGTACAGGCATTGAGACAATTGCTGGACTACATGGACAGAAACCAATTGGAGGTGCTACATTCTTCCACTCAGATTATCATTGCCCCTGGCTACGAATATCACATCGTAGAGCGGATGGTAACGAATTTCCACCAGCCACAAAGCACGTTGCTGCTGCTGGTCTCGGCCTTTGTAAAAGGCGACTGGCACAAGATTTACGACTATGCCCTCAGCCACGATTTTCGTTTCCTAAGCTACGGCGATTCTTCCATCTTGATTCCTTAAAAAAGTATGAAAGACAACCCAGAAGAAATGTTCCCCATCGTGGACGAGGACGGCAACATCACAGGTGCTGCCACGCGGGGAGAGTGCCATTCGGGCAGTAAGCTGCTGCACCCCGTGGTCCATCTGCACGTGTTGAACGCCCAAGGAGAACTGTATTTACAGAAAAGGCCGGAGTGGAAAGACATCCAGCCAGGGAAATGGGACACTGCCGTGGGCGGGCATGTCGATTTGGGCGAATGTGTGGAAGAGGCGCTGAAGCGGGAAGTGCGGGAAGAATTAGGCATCACGGACTGCGAAACAGAACGCATCACACAGTATGTGTTTGAATCGGCACGGGAACGAGAACTGGTTTTCGTCCACAAAACCATCTACAACGGCGACATCCATCCCAGCAACGAACTGGACGGCGGACGCTTCTGGAGCCCCGACGAAATTCGGGAGAACATGGGAAAGGGGGTCTTCACTCCCAACTTTGAACAAGAAATCCAAAAAATCAACCTAATATGAGAAACCTATTGACACTCGCATTTGCAGCATTGGCAATGACTGCAAACGCACAGAACAACAAGAATGAACAAGGCGACATCTGGCTCGACATCAACGGTGTACGCGACCTGACCGCCGACTCTCTCGACATTGCAAACCAAGCCCGTCCCGTACCGGGCAGCAGCCGCAAGGGCAACAACCCCGTGCTCTTCCTCGTCGGAAACTCCACCATGCGCACCGGCACACGGGGTAACGGTGACAACGGACAATGGGGCTGGGGATTCTATGCCCACGAATACTACGACGAAGAGAAAATCACCGTCGAAAACCATGCACTGGGCGGCACCTCGCCTCGCACGTTCTACAACGACCTCTGGGCACCTGTCGTGGCAGCCGTTCGACCGGGCGACTACGTGTTCCTGGAATTAGGCCACAACGACAACGGCCCCATTGACTCCATCCGAGCCCGCTCCAGCTACCGTCCCGACGGAAAACTCTCCATCACAGAGGATTCCATCTCCATCTATAACAAGGTGAAGAAAAAGCAGGAAACCGTCTATACGTTTGGTGGCTACACCCGCCGCTTCATCAACGAGGTACGCATGAAGGGCGGCATTCCCGTGCTATTTACCCTGACGCCACGCAACGCCTACGAGGCCGACGGAAAGACTATCCAACGCAAACTCAACGACTTCACGCCAGCCATCTTCGCCATCAGCAAGGAACTGTGCGTACCCGTCATCGACCTGAACGACATTTCCGCCAAGAAATTGGAAACCTACGGCCCGTGGAAGACTGACTACCATTTCTACCTCGACAAAATCCACTCGTCGGCCTTCGGTGCCATGATGAATGCCCGCAGCGCAGCTGAGGGTGTGGCAGCCTCGAACGACCCGCAACTGGTTCGCCTCCAGTCGTTCCTCAACGACAATGTGAAACCCAAGCGTTGCGACCAGAAACGCGAAAAAGGCAAGCCCATGGTATTTCTCTGCGGCGACTCGACCGGCAAAAATGCAGACAAGGACGTCGATGGCATGTGGGGCTGGGGCTCGCAGGGTTACACCGTATTTGATGCGAAGAAGTGCGTATTCCAGAATCAAGCCAAGGCAGGACGCTCCACCCGCACCTACCTGGAAGAGGGTCGCTGGGAAGAAGTCTATAACTCGCTGGAACCTGGTGATTACGTACTGATTCAGTTTGGGCACAACGACATCGGTGGCATCGACAAACAGAAGGAGCGTGGCGTGATTGCCTGTGTGCAGGACACCAGCCATGTCTATCACATGGCATCGAGTGGCAAGAACAAGGTCATCTACTCATTCGGCTGGTACATTAAAAAAATGGTGCGTGACGCACAGGAAAAGGGTGCTATTCCCATCGTCCTGAGTTTTACGCCCCGCAACGAGTGGCACGAAGGCAAGGGCGAAGTGCGCGGTACCTTCTACCCAGTCAATGAAAAGCAGGGCAAGCAGTACATCGAACGCCGGAACGACCGATACATCCCCACTTGGGACAAACAGGTTGCCGAGGAATGCGGTTGTGCCTTCGTGGATGTCCACAACCTGACTGCCGATGCCCTCGACAAATTAGGCAAGGAAAAGGCAGCAGCCTATTTCAACCACGACCATACACACACCTCACTGAAGGGTGCCCAGCTGAATGCCCAAAGCGTAGCCAAGGGACTGAAAGCCTTGAAACATCCTGCGGCAAGGTTGCTGAAATAAGAGCCACAGCGTTTTTCCAACCTATATGGGACAGGAAGTCGCCATACAGCTTTTGATTATGCGACCAACAATTGGACGACATTGACCAACGGAATCACCTTGTCGGGAGTCACTGGCGAGACTTCCAGCCAGATGACCAAACAAGCGTTTGTTGATGCCCTTAATGGAGGTATCACCACATGGCGCACGGCTCATTCTGAATACGACAATCACAGCTACGACTATCAGCCTGCCAACTATCCCAAGTTATAGAGATGGGGGAGCTTCTACGGCTCTTGAATAGTCCGAACTGTTCCCCTTCTTTGCTTAAAGAAATCTTTCATCAATGCACTGCATTCGGCTTCCAAGATGCCACCCTGAACGGTGGCTTTAGGATGGAAGGCGCGGGGTGCGTAGGTCTGATAGCCCCGTTTGGGGTCAACTGCACCAAAGACGATACGCTGCAACTGGCTCCAGCCAATGGCACCGGCACACATGACACACGGCTCGACCGTGACGTAAAGCGTACAATCGGTTAGGTATTTTCCGCCAAGATATTCCGCTGCGGCTGTGATTGCCTGCATCTCGGCATGAGCCGTCACATCGCGTAGCGTCTCCGTGAGGTTGTGTCCACGGCCAATCACACGGCCTTGTGCCACGACAACTGCCCCGATGGGAATCTCACCCGCCTCCAGGGCCAGCCTTGCCTCTTCGAGGGCCATCCTCATAAAACGCTCATCGTCCATTATTTATACAGATAGCGGCGGATGCTGCGTTTGGGCGTCTTCTCAAACTCTTCATCCTGAATCTCCATCGCACTGAGGGCGGCAAACTTGGGCAGGCTGTCGTTGACACGCTTGCGGTAGTTCTCCAAATGGCGGTCGAGGTGGTCGCGGGTAATCTTCTTCTTGCGCATGGTGTCCTCGCTGATATAGACCAAAGCCACCAATTTTTCGCCGCGCTGCACCACGACACACTCCTCGAAGTGGGTCAATGTGAGAATCTTATCCTCAATCTCCTCTGGATAGACATTCTGTCCGTTGGCACCCAGCAGCATGGTCTTCTTACGGCCACGGATGTAGAGATAGCCATCCTTGTCGATGGTGCCAAGGTCGCCGGTGTGGAGCCAGCCGTCAGCATCAAGGGTCTCGGCGGTCTCTTCAGGCTTCTTGTAATAGCCCAGCATGGTGTTCATGCCCTTAGTGAGAATCTCACCTGGCACATGTTCTGGGTCGGAACTATCGACCTTGAGCGTCATGCGCGGAACAACCCGCCCACAACTGCCCTTGCGGGCATGTTTGTAGTTGTCGAAGCAGATGAGCGGTGCGCACTCGGTCATGCCGTAGCCCACGCTGTAGGGGAACTTGATACGTGAGAGGAAGTCATCGACCTCCTTGTTCAGGGCAGCGCCACCGATGACGGCCTGGAAGATTTTGCCACCGAAAGCCTTGTAGAGTCGGCGACGAATCTGCATGTAGATGATGTTCCTGATGAGAGGCACCTTGAGCCAGAAACGGAAACGGGGTGTGCGGATGAGCGGGAAGACCTTACTCTGCATGATTTTCTCGATGACCAACGGCACACAGACAATCATGGCCGGACGGATGTCCTGGAAAGCCTGCAAGACAATCTTCGGACTGGGCACCTTCGTCAGGAAATGGACGTGGGCACCGATGCAGGTGCCGTACATGTATTCGAAGGCAAAGCCGAGCATGTGGCTCATGGGCAGGAGTGGCAGAAGGTTGTCGCCACGCTTCAGGTCGAAGATGTAATCCACGAACTTGGCGTTCGACCACACGGCACGGTAAGGGAGCACGACGCCCTTGGAGTGGCCCGTGGAACCGCTCGTATAACTGATGACGGCAATATCATTCGGATTTTCCTTGGGGTATGAAATTTTCTTGGCCTTCAACTTCTCGAAGTCGGCCAGCAAGGGGGTCTTGCGTCCGTTGAAGAAAGAGAAGTTCAGGACGTCAAGTGCCTCGGGGAAGTCCTTTTGCAGGCGGCTGTCGCAAATCATCAGGGACGATTCGGAGTGGTCGTAGATGTTGCGAATCTGCTCCTGACTGAAGTCGCTCAACACGGGCACCAGGACGGCACCGTAGGTCATGACACTGAGGGCAGCAATGGCCCAACGGCTGCTATTCTTGGCACAGAGGCAGATTTTGTCACCGGGTTTGATGCCGTATTCCTTATAGACTGCATGTAGGCGAGCTACGTGCTTTGCCACATCACCATACGTGAAACTGGTGTCCGTCCCATAGTCGGTATAGGCAGGAAGTTTCCAGTTTTTCTGGATAGAGTCTTCAAGAACCTCTATCAGCGAGTTTTTCTTAATATAATCTGACACGGTCTCTTTCTTTTTATAGGGATTATAAAAGCTATAGGAACTATAAAAACTATAGGAACTATCACTCTCCTAACTATACAAATATCTTCTAATGCTGCGTTTGGGCGTCTTCTCAAACTCTTCGTCCTTCAGCTCGATGGCCGAGATGTTCGCAAACTTCGGAAGCAGCTTGTTCACACGGTTGCGGTAGCGGCCGAGGTCTTTCAAGACGCTCTCATGCGTCATGTGGTGAAGTTCCATAGCCTTGTCGCTGATATAGACCAGGGCGACCAATTTTTCGCCACGCTGCACGACGACGCACTCTTCGAAATAGGTGTTGCTGAGAATCTTATCCTCAATCTCCTCTGGATAGATATTCTGTCCGTTGGCACCCAGCAGCATGGTCTTCTTACGGCCACGGATGAAAATGTTACCGGCACGGTCAATGGTGCCGAGGTCGCCAGTATGCAACCAACCATCCTTGTCGATGGCCTCTGCCGTCTCGGCCTCGTTCTTGTAATAGCCGAGCATCACGTTCATGCCACGCACTAGAATCTCGCCGGGCACGTTGACTGGATCTTGGCTCACAATCTTCACCTCCATGCGGGGAACCGCCTTGCCACAGGAACCCTTGGCAAACTTGTGCCAATCTTCATAGCCGATAATGGGGCCGCACTCGGTCATGCCATAGCCCACGGTATAGGGGACGCGAATCTTTGCCAGGAAATCCTCCACATCCTTATTAAAGGCTGCACCGCCGACGACGATTTCGTAGAACTCACCACCGAAGGACTTGACCAGCCTTTTGCATACCTTACGATAGACAATGCTGCGAATGAAGGGGATTTGCAAGAGGGAACGAATGCGGGAAGTACGCATGAGCGGGAAGATTTTTCCCGTGACAATCTTCTCTATAATCAACGGGACAGCTATGAAGATGGCCGGCTTCACGTCGCGGAAGGCGTTCATCACGACCGCGGGCGAAGGGGTCTTGGTGAGGTAATGCACATGGCAGCCAATACAGAACTCGTACATGAAATCGAAGGCAAAGCCATACATGTGGGCCATGGGCAGCAGGGCCATCGTACGGCAACCCCTGGGCAGGCCCAGCTTCTCGTCGGCAAACACCACGTTCGACCAGATGGAACGGTAGGGAAGCATGACCCCCTTGGAACGTCCCGTTGAACCACTCGTGTAGCTAATCAGGGCCATCGCATTCGGGTCTTCTTGGAAGTAGGAGACATCCGCCGCCGTCAGTCCGCTCACGTCGTAGGCATCGATGCAGGCACTGCCGTCGGCCATCTGCCAGTTGGCTATGTTCAGCACAGGGCTGACATTCAACACCTCTGGCCTACCAATCATCAGCTTTGAATCAGAATGCGTAAAAATGTTCTCTATCTGGTCGGCACTGAAATCGGGCAGAATGGGCACAGCCACGGCCCCATAGGTCAATACAGAGAGGAAACTCACGGCCCAATTGCTGCTGTTTTTGTCGCAAAGTGAGATTTTATCACCCGGACGAATGCCCAAATCTGCATAAAGACAGTGCAAGGCAGCTATCTTTTTGGCCACGTCACCAAAAGTATAGGTCAGTGGCGTTCCATAATCCGTATAGGCTGGAGAGTTCCACCCTTTTTTGATTGCAGATTCTATCAGACCGATGATTGACGTATCGGTGGCCTTAAAAGACCTAATCTTTACCTTCATGTTTCAAGTCCCTATTTTACGCTCATTTTTTATCATTTTGTGCAAAGTTAAGAAAAAATGAAACACAACGCATGATGATTCGTGTTTTTTTTATACTTTTGCACTGCAAAAAACGTATTCACATAAAAAAACATGAAAATAGGAGACAAAGTAAGATTTCTCAGTGACACAGGAGGTGGCATCGTCAGCGGATTCCAGAAAGGCAACATTGTGCTGGTGGAGGACGAGGACGGTTTTCAGATTCCGGCTCCCATGAACGATGTCGTTGTCATCGACACCAACGAGTATAATTTCGTGAAAACAGACAAGTTCAAGTCGAAACCCGGAAAGCCCGTCCTCCAGAAGGACGACAGCCTTCAACAACCCGAAACGCTCCCAAAGGAAGAAAAGGCAAAGCCCCTGTCAGGGACGGAGTATCTGGCATCGAAAAGCCTTGTTCCCGACGAGGAAGCCGAGGGTGAAGTAGATGAACAGTTGGAGGCCCGTGTCACCCGCCTTGAGATGCAGCTGCAAAAGATGGAACTGCGATTGCTCGCCCTTGAGAACAAAGCCTACAGGCGGAAACCACAATACTACAAACCGTAAAATCCTAAAACATAAAAACCTATGAAACGCGAAGCTTTTAAAATGTTCCTGAAGCCCGGCTTCAAAGAGGAATACAAACGCCGTCATGCAAACCTGTTCCCGGAACTCCGCCAGTTGCTCACGGAGAACGGGGTGAGAAACTACAGCATTTACCTGGACGAGGACACCAACATCCTCTTCGCCTATCAGGAACTGGAAGGCGAGGGAGGCAGCCAAGACCTGGGTGCCACCGAGGCATGTCAGAAGTGGTGGGCTTACATGGCCGACATCATGGAGACCAACCCCGACAACTCGCCCGTCAGCATTCCACTGCCCGAAATGTTCCACATGGACTAATCCGGGGAAAACGGACAACGACATCAGAAGCCCCTCATTGCAGCAACTACCGCAATGAGGGGTTTTCCTTTGTTCACCGCGCTCACCATTCACGTTGGGGCTCAGTCGTCAATTTGGAAAGCAAGTCACTGATATGACGACGTATCTGCTGATAAGCCGGACAGTCCTTGAACTTCGTGTTTCGCCGAATCATGGCATCCACAGGACACTGCGAATGCTGATAGCAAGCCAGCTCATTGTCCATCTGCTGCTGACGTCCGCCAGCCAGACGCTTAATCTCCTTCTCACGTTCCCGCCGCAACAACGTACAGACCGCATCGAGGATGGGGCCGCAGACATTGTCCATCAGGTGGTGGCCCTGTATATATAAATAGGTGTTGTCGGGTTGCAGGCCCAAAGCCGCCAACTCTGCCTTCAGGGGCTTGATTTTTCCCTTCGCCTCGGGATGGTGCTGCTGCATCCAGGCCACCTTTCGGTTTGCCTGATGTCGTGTCTTCTCAATAGCATCCTGCGGCTTGTAGATGTTCACCTTCTCAATGGAGATGAAATTGTTCAGGGTGGTCAGCGGAAACTCCGTGAACCTGGAACGGCGATAGAGCCAGATGGCCCAGACAAACAAATCGTAGATGGACTCGGAATAAGCCTTCAGGTAAGCCTCGAAATCGAAAATCGGGCGATCGTTCAACGTCGCCATCACACACACATCGCGCAACGAAGGGGCATAGCACTGCAGATTCTCAATGGCATAGGCATACGTATGCACCACGTAGGGATTGTCCAGCATGGCCTTTGAGCTGTTCGTCCTTCCCTGAATCAGGTAGTCCACATCGGCATCCACGCAGGCAATCATGTACTGCCCCAACTGTTGGCCCAGATGGTTCATCAGCACCGTCTTCTTGCCACGCGACAAATTCGTGCGCGACGGCAGCATCACCTCAAATTCCAACTCCGGGGTCTCGAACTCACTCAGCACATTCCGCCAGAAGAAGATGTCGTCGTAGCTCTCCACGTATGCCACGATGCGCTTCCTCTTTCGTTTCTGCAATTGGTTTGCCGCTTGCAGGTAATTGCTGGTCAGGTTCGCAGTGAGTTTCCTCATGGGTTCGTAATCTCATTTACTTCCGTCACATTCCCCATCCATCCGTCCATAATCAGTGCGGGCGAATGGGTGGACAAGATAATCTGTGCCTTCGGGTTCAGTTTCCGAATGAGCGAAATGAGCCGTTGCTGCCATTCGATATGGAGCGAAATCTCAGGCTCATCCATTAGCAGGGCGTAGGGCTGCCGGTTCTCCACCAGCACCGTCAGCAGGATGACCAGCATCTGCTTCTCGCCGCTCGACAACTGATAGGGCGTTAAGACCTCACCCCACTGGAAGAACTGTATTTCGTTGCTCTTTCGGTCAATCTTCTTGCCCGTATCGGCAAACAGCCCGTCAATCATGTCCTGAAACTCCGCCTTCGGTGCACCCACCAAGGCCGCCTTCTGCTGGTCGGCAGGGTCGCCCGAAGTCAACAGTTCAATAATGCTGTTGCCCATGTTCACCTGATAGTCCAGGTAGCGCTTCTGCAACTTGTAAATCTGCCAGTCCAGTTCCGTCTTCACCCGCGAGTCCGCCAACTTCTCCAGCAAGTCGCTGTGAAGCAACGGGCGGTCGAACGAACGGATGACGTCGAACTTGATGCTGGTGGCATCCTCCGGGAACAACTTCAAAGTCACTCCCTCCAACACATTGCCAGCCATCAGCTCCCCCTTGTCAATCAGGGCAAGCACCTTGGCCGAGTGGTTGATAATCGTGCTCTTGCCCACTCCGTTGATACCACTCAAAATATTCACGTCCGGCTGCAGTTGCCACACGATGTGACGGCCACCCTTCCACAGAGCCTTTATCTCTATGCTCTTGATATATTCTGCTGTCTTTCCCATAGCATGATGAATAGGCTGCAAACATACAAAAAAAATCGCTCACCACAAATCGATTAACTAAGTTTTGCAAATAAAACGCGCTCACCATTTGCCACACTGAAAATAAGTCTGTAACTTCGCACACCAAAGAACACACACGAAAATGTCCCTGTCACGCACCCTATACAACCAATACACCGCCCTGCACCGTTGGTGGCATCGCCACGGCTTCGGCGTACAATCGCCCAGCGACTACGAACTGGTCCGCGACATCCTGTTTGAGCCCCTCCACTATTACGCTTACAAAGACTTGGGACTCCGCACCAACGCCGAGCGCCAACTCTACCGCATCCGACTGTGGAAGCCGGATGCCCTCGTCATCCACAGCCCCGAGGAATACCAAGCAGCGGCGGCCTCCGCGACCGACGACACGGTGATGGTCATCGAGGATATTTCCGGCACGAACGAGGCTACCTGGCAACAAATCCTCCACGACCCACGGGCCCGCGTCACCTTCGACATGCGCAAACGTGGCCTCGTGCTCTTCAACTCCAAACGCATCAAACAAAACTACCTGCTTTAGAACCCAAAGGGAATGGAAAGGAATAGAAAGGGAGTTAAAGGGAAGTTAAAAGGACGATACCGTCCCAATAGGATTCCCATCAGCATCACATACGTCCCTTTAACTTCCTTTTAACTCCTTTTTAACTTCCCTTTAACTTCAGCTTACGAAACTTAAAATAAAAATAATAAAATGTCAAACTGCAAGATCTACACGAAAACAGGCGACAAAGGCCAGACCAGCCTTGTGGGCGGCCAGAGGGTGTCGAAAGGCTGCGAACGCCTCGAAAGCTACGGCACCATCGACGAACTCAACTCACAAATCGGACTGCTCATCACCTACTGCACCGACCAACGGGACATCGACTTCCTCACCACGGTACAGGGCCGGCTCTTCTCCGTAGGCGGCTACCTGGCCACCGACAATACCCAACGCGCCGTCAGCCCCGGCTGCACCGTTACCCCGGAGATGGTGCAGAGTGTTGAGGCAGAGATTGACCACATCGACGCCCTGCTTCCCCCACTCCATCAGTTCATCCTCCCTGGCGGTAGCCGCGCCGCCGCCGTCTGCAACGTCTGCCGCACGGTCTGTCGTCGTGCCGAACGCTGCATCATCCGCCTGCAAGAGACGGGTGTCACCGTGGACGAATGTCTCACCACCTACGTCAATCGCCTCAGTGACTACCTCTTCATTCTCTCCCGAAAACTGAACGCAGATGCAAAAACCGCCGATATTATTTGGAGATAACAAAAATAAGTGGTACTTTTGCGGGCTTTTACAAACACCGTAAAGGCTAAAAGGTTGGTTCATAGAAATATCACCTTCCTTTTCCTCCTTTGCGGTAACCCGACAAAACAAGAAAAAAACAAATAAATCTATGTATTGGACACTGGAACTTGCATCAAAACTTGAAGACGCTCCCTGGCCTGCAACCAAGGAGGAACTTATCGACTACGCAACCCGCTCAGGCGCACCCCTCGAAGTGATTGAAAACCTTGAGGAAATTGAAGACGAGGGCGACGTTTACGAATCCATCGAGGAGATTTGGCCCGACTACCCTTCCAAGGAGGATTTCCTCTGGGACGAAGAGGAGTATTAGCAGCGCGTTTTAAGCGTAATCCATTGACAATTAACGATGAGGATGTACCCCAGGCACATCCTCATTTTTTTTGATGGAGTTCAAAGTTTAGCGGACAAGTAAACGATTACAGATGAGTGGGCTTTTTTCCTGTTTTCACGCAGAACTCTTTTCGTCAATAGAGTTCTGCGTGAAATCGAGAAGAGTACTGCGTCATCTCGGAAAGAGTACTGCGTTGTCTGGGCAACCGAGGCAAAGCGTGAATATGTCACTTTGCCATTGACACCATCCTACACGACACAAGCAATAACTTGCTTCCAATGCTCATCCGTCATTGTGACAATGAACAACTTGATGAGAAAAGTTCAAGAAGAATTGGATTCTAATTTGTGTTACCCACTGACGAGAAATGCGTATTTACGCAAAAATTGTTACTTGATTGTTTGGCGATAACAATATAATGCCATACATTTGCAAACGAAAAATGCGTATTTACGCAAAAAAAGTTAGAGATAATGGAAATAAAACGAGACATCCATCTGAAGAAACTCATTGACAGCAAGCACAATGGGATGATTAAAGTGGTGACTGGTGTACGGCGATGCGGCAAGTCATATCTGCTCTTCAACCTCTTCTGCCAACATCTGAAAGAAGAGGGAATAGCAGAAGATCACATCATTAAGGTGGACTTGGAAGACCGTCGTAACAAAGCCCTCCGTGCCCCGGATGCGCTACTCAACTATATAGACAGCCACATGACAGATCTGCAGATGTACTACATCTTGCTTGATGAGGTGCAGCATGTGGATGAGTTCGAGGATGTGTTGAACAGTTATCTGAAGATAGAGAATGCGGATGTCTATGTCACTGGCAGCAACTCGAAGTTCCTCTCCAATGACGTAATTACTGAGTTTCGCGGACGTGGAGACGAGATAAGAATTGCTCCGCTCTGTTTCCGTGAGTTTATGTCTGTGTATCAAGGAACCCGAGAGAAAGCATTGGAAGAATATATGCTTTATGGTGGACTGCCAAAGATTCTGGAATACCCTACTGTAGAGCGCAAGATAAATTACTTGAAGGGACTCTTCAAGAAAACTTATCTAACTGATATAAAGGAACGGTACAAGATAAAGAATGACGATGACCTGGAAGAGTTGATTGACATCATTTCTTCCTCTATCGGCGGATTGACCAATCCGACAAAGCTGGAGAACACTTTCCAAACAGTGAAACACAGCAATATCTCACACACTACTATTAAGCTTTACCTGGACATGCTACAAGATGTCTTTCTTATAGAAAAATCCGTGCGTTATGACATCAAAGGACGCAAGTATATCGACACACCTGCAAAATACTATTTTTCCGACCTGGGGCTGCGCAATGCCAGGATTAACTTCCGTCAGTATGAGGAAACACATCTTATGGAGAATCTGATATACAATGAACTCCGGCTACGA